>JAUNBR010000020.1:21576-43494 GCA_030527015.1 Planctomycetia bacterium | reverse complement strand
GAAAAAATGAAACCGGGAGGTATGAGGTCAGACAAAAAAAGATTTTTCACGATTTATGTGGTCAAGAAATTCTGTGTTTTCAGTTCTCTCTGCCGCAGTAAGGGAGATAAATCTCTGTATGCCTGGCTGCGGACAGTGAAACGGGAATTTATATAGTACATGGTATAATGCGTGAAGAAAAAAAATTGTCGGCATGTCAAGAAAAAATGAAACCGGGAGGTATGAGGTCAGACAAAAAAAGATTTTTCACGATTTTTCTCATGTTTTTCGTTTACTCGGCGGAGATTTCGTCGGAATAAGGTGTATCAGAAAGCATTTTACTGGCGATAACGCTTATTAAAATGAGCTGCATGGCATGATAAATCATGGTCGGCATCAGCAGAATTCCAGCCAGAGATGGATCGTGCAGAATGACACGAGACATGACCGTGCCATGAACGAGAGATTTTTTGGAACCGCAAAATAAAGCCGTAATTCTGTCTTTTTTCTTAAAATGAAAGAGACGGCAAAAAAAAGAGATAAGAGTATAAATTGTGAGAAATAGAGAAAGCATTCCAGCGATTAAAGTCAGAAGGCGAAGAAAAGTAAATCCGGCGAACATATTTTCCGAGAAAGAATGACAGAAGGAGGTGTAAATAATTAAAAGAATGATTCCCTGGTCCATTTTTTTTAGAGTTTTATCATATTTTATGGCGAACCATCCGAGTGAATGATGCAGGAACATTCCGGCCAGAATAGGCACGATTACCTGTATGATCAGTGAAAAAAGAATGGATGTAAGGGGAACTTCTGCAGAGGTAAAAAGCCAGAGGTGCATCCATAAAGGAGTGAGAAAAACACCCAGCAGACTGGAAATACTGGCGTTAAAAATAGCGGCTGTGACATTTCCTCGGGCGATATTTACCATGACCACAGAAGAAGATACGGTGGAGGGTAATGCGGCTAAGAAGAAGATTCCCAGCCATAAGGTATCCGGATTTCCGTCAGCATTATGTCCAAAAAATGACATAAATGGTAATACCAGCAGAGGAAACAGAAGAAAAGTTGTCAGCTGAATCAGCAGGTGTAATCGAAAATCCGAAATGCCATGATAAATTTTTTTTCGGTCCAGACGAAGTCCGTAAAAGAAAAAAATGGCACTTACACCCCAGGTGGCCAGTGTGTGGAGTGAAAAAAGATCCTGACTGCTGCCAGGAAGAGGATTTATCCAGGCGAGTAAAATCACGAAAAACAGTAAAAGAATGAAAAGATCCAGCCCTATACGTTTCATAAAATGGGAAATAAGAAATTTCATTTATGAGTTACACCACCTTTCTGATTTTCTTTTGCCAGGATCTGAAAGTATGCTTCGATCATCGTTCGATATACCGGAATCCATTCCTCTGAAGGCAGTGATTCTATTTTTTTCTGGATACGAACTGGAAGCTCGTTCCATGTATCTTCTGAAATCGCGGCGTGGGAAATCACTGTGGGTTCAGGTATGTTAGAAGTCTCAGGTATATTTCCTGATCCTGCACTTCCCGAAGGTGATGTTTCGCTGGTTTCTTCCGGTATGTTCCCGTATCCGGGCGAATCTGGAGAAATCTTATTTTCTTCAGAAAGGGAGTTTTCAGATAAAGAATTTTGTTGGGCTTTTTCTTCCTGTGTCTGGAGATTTCCTTGATCCGTGGAGGTTCGGCGCATGCACATTTCCAGCTGGAAAATAATATCTTCCTGAATGCGTATGTTAAAATTACTGAGGTCATATTCCTGGAAGAGGCGTGTCACCTGGGACATTTGTGCTAAAATAGACGCGAAAGCATCATTTCTGCTGCGCGGGCTATTTTTTTGAATGGATTCGTCTGTTACAGAAGAAAAAGGAAGAAGAATTTCCTCTGCCAGAGCGAGAAGTTCTTTCTCTGCGGCAGTTAATTCTGCTGCGAGTATAAGAAATTCTGAAGATTCAGATTTTAGTGAATCCGCCGTCTGGGTGCGCTGCAAAATTTGTTGCTGTGAATGACGGAGAAACTGAATATCAAAAATAGTCACAGATTCTGGTTTTTCCTGTGAGGTATTTTCATTTTGGGATTCTGCTTTCGAAGAATCTTTTGTTTCGGAATTCGATATATCATCTTCCATAAGTAGTGTATCGGCAGGAAAAAATGCGAGAGTACTGTGAAGTGCTTCGAGATGTTCGTGAATTTTTTTCTGTAATAACCTCTGTTCTAAAGAAATCGTGGCATGCGAAGAAAAATAATCTGCCGAAAGTTTTAATTCGGAGATTACCATTTTCAGAGTCTTTTGAATAGAAATCGGAAGATGGAGAGAGGCATTTTCATTAAGAAACGGAATAATATTTTGAAGAATTTCGCGCTGTGTTTTCGTGAAAATATTATTTTGTAGACGTATGGCTCGGGCCGAAGCGGGAATGCCTGAAAACAAAGAATGGTGAAGTTCTTCTGTGGAATGAGTTATGAAGTACTGCTTTTGGCAGGCATCCTGAAGTGTATCTTTCAGTAACAGAAGTGCTTTTCCTGGTACAGATACATGGCTTTTCATCCAGGCGGTACTTTCGGTTTTTTGAAATGTCAGAAATGACTGTAATTCGGTCAGAGAAGTGATCCACTGTCTCTGAAGCTCTGCGGCTGCGGAAAGACGATTCTGCTGTAAAGCTAAAATGATGTGATCTTTCATTTCTTCAGAAATAAGAGGAATATCTGAATCTGGGAAAAGAGAGGTAATCTGGGAATATAACTGCTCAAATTGTGCAAAAAGTTGGAACTGTCGCTGCCAGAGTATTTCTGTTTCGATTCGTGTCTCTTTATCCAGAAAATCGGAGGAGATTCCGATATTTTGTCGAAAGAGAAACTCTGTTTTTTCTGATAACGCCTTCTGTTCTTCCAAAATATGTGATAAAGTTTCATGATGCCGATTCGTGCTGTCCTCTCGAACGAAATGATGGATCATCGGCATAAGGCACAAGAGAATCTCATGAAGATCATTCTTTATTTCAGGAAACTGGTGTTTTAATGTATTTCCTTTTATTTCAGAGGAAACTTGAGGAGAGATATTTTGTGCATTCCACAGATTTTCCCAGGTTTTTAATGAGGAAACGATTTTTTGCCGAAAACGTGGTATCCGAGAGTTATGAATTTCTTTTAAAATCCTTTCGGTCTGACGGACTTCTCGTAAGAGGAATTTCGAGGAACGTTCATCCTGTAATAAAAAAGTGGGATTCTCTTCTAAAATCTGCCGTATTTTTTCAAGATTCGCTAATAAAGAATCTGTATATTTGGGATCCAGCAGACGTTCGGTGCTGTGTAAAAGAGAATGTATGGTATTTAGGGTGTTTTCCCAAGTTTCTTTTGCAGGTGAAATTTCAGGATTAACGGTGTTTAAATTCTCCTCCATTTCTTGAAAAATGGTGGTCAGGCGGTGAATTTCACGAATGGTCTGTCGCCATGTAAGCGTGATACGTTTTCCCATTTCTTCTTCAGAGATGACTTCAAGAAATATATCATTTCCTGCCGCACGTGGATTTTTCGCATCTTCAGCATATGCCTGTAATCGTATCTGCGTTCCGGGTGAAAAATAAAAATTACTTATGTCCCACAAAAAAGTTTCCTCCTGTTTTTTTTTCACGGAGCGTTTACCTAAATGATTTTCTGTAGTGGCATTCCACAGATCAAAAGAAGTCCACCTTATCCGCTGCGGAGGAGTTATGTTTTCTTTTAAATTATCTTTTTTTAAATTTTCTATTTCTGAAATGTTTTTTATAGAAGAGTTTTCTTCTATTTTCGAAGTTTTAAGATCATCACTGTGTGGCTGAATGAGCCAGCGAAATCCTAATTTTTGTAGGCCATAATCATCTTCTGCCGCGACTTTAATTCGTATACGTGCCTGAGGTAAAATGGTGTGATGTGTCTTCGGAGTACGCAGAAAAACTGTAGGTGGTAAGTCTTCCCATTTTTCCATACGCCATGTTTCTAAACGCCGGAAAACACCATCTTCGGTAAGCAGTTCCAGAAAATAATTGCATGAATCCAAAATCTCGGCCTGAAAACTGATATTTTTAGGATCATTTTTATTAATTTTACCATAAGTGTATGCTCCGGTGTCTAAACATAACTTGGCAGAAGAAATGGCACGGTCTGCTGTTACCGAAATATGTGCCAGTGTTCCCGGTAAGCCACGCAGCATCCACTGTCCTAAAAACGGTTTTTCTCCTGTGTAAGGGGGAGGAAATATGATAATTTTTGAAGTGGTCAGATGCGGCAGAGGCAGGATGTTTATGGACTTTCCTCGCTGGGCCGCTAATTCTGGTGAAAATTTCTCCTCACGTGAATAAGCTGTGATACGAAAATTTTGTCTGACTGAAGGTATTCGTACCCAAAATTCTCCGTCCACGGGAGTTATCTGATAAATTTCTGGTGGAAGCCAGGATTCTGAAGAAATGGATGAATTTTGGAGTGATGAAGCTTCTGCCGGGCGGAGATACTCCACGGCCACGTAAAGAAATGGTGGTAAATAATGCGTTTTCTCATTTTTTTCATTTTTAACAAAAATTCGGGAAATAAAATCATCGCCCTGAGTCATTTTTGCAGGAAGTTTATCCCATATTAAAATCTGATGGGTGGGCCATGTTTCATTTTCTCCAAAACACCATCTACTAAAAGCAGTTTTCATTTCCAGTGGAAAGAACATTTTTATCAAAAGAATAAAAATAATCATTATAAGGACAAGAAAACGCAAAATAATATGTTTTCGCAAAAAGTGAGGTTTAATAAAAAACTGATTGAGGTTTATATTTTGAATTTTTGAGTAAACATCTTCGATTACTTTTTGGCGTAACTGTACAGAAGAACTGTTTAATAATTTATCTGACGGTAAAAGAGAAAATTCCACTGCGCTGAGAAGTGTAGACGGAAAAATTTCTTTCCCGGCAGGATGTTTTTGCAAAAAATGTGCATATTCCTGTATGGTATGTGGGAGAATGCGGATCAGACGTACCGAACGATAAAAAAATAGAATAATGAAGGTTATAAATAAGGTGCGGAAAATTGGATAATAGTTTAAGATATTCCATCCGATATAAAAATGACAGAAGTAATCAAAAATAGAAATTCCAGCCAGAAAGAATGCTGCTGCCAGAAAATTACATTCCAGCCAAAATTCTCCCACGTGAAAGAAGAAAAAGCATCTTCCTAAATATAATTTTTGAATTAATGGATGTACTTTTTTTATATTCATAAGAAATGTACTTACTTATTTTTTGGCGAAAAATAAGAAATAGAAACGTGTATCTTATTCTGGTGTTTTATAAATTTCTTTTCTCACGCGTTTTGTAAATGTGTGAAAAGCGGATTCAGGTGGCCGCAGAAAGAAAAATCTAAAATGAGTCAAAAATTATTTTCTTATATACCCCATACTTCTAAGTATATCATAAAAGACGAGAAATCTGAAGTGGTTCTCTAATTTTTACTTGACGGACTGTGAATTTTTCTTTTACGTTTCGTAATTCACAAAAAAGTGTGGGCTTTATACTCGAAGTACTATAAATTTCCAGTTTCACTGATCGCCGGCAGACAGACCGAAATTTTGCTTCGCTGAAAAATCCGGATTTCAGAACCATATAAAAGCGAAAAATTTAAATGAGAAACCAGTAGAACAAAAATAATACATATTAAAATCTCTGTAAAATGTTTCCTGGTTTTCTCTTGCGTTTTTACAAAAAATTGGTATGATAAAGGAAGAAAAAATGAATTTTGAGTGGAACAGAAAGTTATATGATTATCACAGATAAACGGGCAGTTATTTTTTATGTACGAAATATACACACAAACGAAGTGTACGAAAATAAATTTATAGTCTAAAATGATATTTTTGAGGTGTTATAAACATTTTTTGTCCGTGAAACGTAAAATTATTATAACCTGGTTTTAAGTGATTTCGATGAAAATTCTTTTATTTCAGAAAACTGTTTTAAAATAATATTTAGCTCAGTTTTTTTGTTCAGAACGATGAATCACTGAAATTAAATTAGGACAGGAATCATTAAGTTATTTTTTCTTTTATATCCATACTTTATATACCGATTTTTCTGGAAGGAATATGTGTTTCATGAAAAAAAGAGTTATTCTGCCAGCTTTTTTTAGAAAAAAATCTTTTTTATCTTTTTTGCTGTGTTTTATGTTTGTGGCAGGCACGTTTTCCCTGGCTCTGCAGATGGAATCAGAAAAGTCGAAAGAAAGACTCATTTTTGAAGAATCACTGGATGAGTGGCGGCCCATATTACAAAAAATGTATGAATTACGCGTGGAATATCATCATTTTATGACACAGGAAGACCGAAAAGAGGCAATTTTTCAAGAATATGAAAAGCTATTTAAGGAATCAGAACGACTGAATGATTTAGTGATAAAAAATGCATCTCTGTCTTTTATTAAAAATCCTCGCGATAATCAGGATTTAGATCGTTTTATTCGGAATGTTTTAGATCATTATTTTAAATCGGATATGTATGAAGAATCTTTGAATTTAGCGGGTTATCTTATGAATGAAAAACTGGAAAACTTTTTTGTTTTTCGGACGGCTGCCTTTTCTGCTCTTTTTTCTAATGATTTTCAGACAGCTGAAGAAATGGGAAATCGATTAAAAGAATTAGGTATTCTGAATAATTTTGAATATAATCAGAGTGAATATAAAAATTTGGAATACTGGAAGGAAGAGTGGTCACGTGAATCTCGTTTAAGAGAGCGAGAACGGATGCTGGCGGATTTACCACGTGTGATTTTAAAAACCACGAAAGGGGAAATAGAAATCGAACTTTTTGAAAATGAGGCACCGAATACGGTGGCAAATTTCATTTTTTTAGTGGAAAAAGGCTTTTATACGAATCTTGATTTTCATCGGGTGATTCCATTTTTTATGGCACAGGGAGGTGGGCATGAGTTACTAAAAAATGAAGTAAATATGGATGGTACACTCAAAAAGCGTGGAAATGGAGGGCCAGGTTATTCTATTAAAGATGAATTGGGGCCGAATTCCAGAAAACACTTTCGTGGGGCAGTTTCCATGGCGAATATAAATGAGCCGAACACGAATGGATCTCAATTTTTTATTATGTATCGTCCGAAAGTGGAGCTGGATGGGAAGCATACTGTTTTTGGTCGTGTTATTCGTGGAATGGATGTCGTCTGTAGGCTTTATAAGCGGGACATGGAGCCACAAGATGAAAAACCGGGAATCGAAATGCCGGACAAAATTTTATCTGCCAGTGTGGTAAGGAAGAGAAATCATGCGTACAGTCCGGTGATTTATAAATATGCCCCGAACCAGCGTCCACCGTTTCCCAAAATGCCGGGAATGGAAGATAAACCGGGAGATATTTATAGCGATAACTGGGATCCTCTGGAAGAAATTAGGCGTGGAATGCCATAAATTCATATCTGAAGCACCGTAAATTTTTATTTTTACACATGCTTCGCAGTGAATTTGGCGTTTAGAGCCGTCTAAAACGTGGATATTTAGGATATTTAAAGGGGAACCTGTAAATTTTTGATGAAAGTTTTTTTAGAAATGGATGGAACGGTGAGTTATGTCGATGATAATTCCTCGTGTCGGAATGGGTCATGATACCCATAAACTTATCCCTGGAAACGGATTTCTTCTCGGAGGTGTCCATATTCCACACACATTTTCGTTACATGGGCACAGTGATGCGGATGTGTTACTTCATGCGGTAACAGACGCGCTTTTAGGAGCGGCGGGAATGGGGGATATCGGGGATTTTTTTCCTGATGACGCCTCCGAAAATATGGGGCGAGATTCGGCTGAAATGTTAAAAAGTGTTTATGCAAAAGTGAAAGAAAGTGGCTGGATGATCGGGAATCTGGACTGCATTATTTTTGCCCAGCGTCCGAAATTAAAAGAATTGAAATCGAAAATTGCGTCAAGAATAGCAGAAATACTGGAAATTTCTCCGTCACAGGTGGGGATAAAGGCTAAAACTGGAGAGGGCGTGGGAATCGTGGGACAGGAAATCGTTATTCAGGCGCAGAGTGTACTTTTATTAGTTCCTTCCAGGCAGCCGATGAAGCCTGCCCAGCAGACTTTAGTGGCTAAACGTGCTTTGCCAGTAAATGGAAATATGTCGCCCGTCGTTTCCACACCTTTAGTCGGAAAGGTTCCTTCCTCACCGTCTGCGCAGTATAAACCTTTTTTTTCTGAGAAGGAAGATTTATAAACTTCTTTATGTTTTACACGGGTTCATACCTGATCCCCGTACGGTAAATCGTTATTTTCTGATTTCGTGTATGAATACCTGCCGGTATGTCCGCAAAAAATCATGAGGACTTTACTTTAAATTACCGTTTTTTTCGGTTCTAAAAGCCGGCATTTTCGGCGAAACAAAATGCCTGGGAAACGGAATTTTATAATGCATGAGGTATAAAATCCGGGTTTTACGAAAATTTTGTGTTTTATACGTTTTTGTGTTTTATCGTTTATCGTCATCATAAGAAGGTAAGAGGAGATTATCTCGGAGAAACGTTCTTTTTTAAAATTTTGCCGCTTCTTGCCATGAGTGGAAAATATGATATAATGAAAAATTATTGGTGTGGTTTTTGTAATTGAGACACTATAAATATTTTTTTTTCTGCATTTTGTGATATAAAAAAAGTGTATGCTTTTTTGTAGTTACAAAATATGAAAATCGAAAAGTGGAACCGGTATAAGTTACATGGGTGCTGTCTCCTTTTAAATGGTGTAAGTTTAAGTTCGTGTATAAATATATTACCAGTACAGAAAGATTAGAATCGTGGTGCCGTGCGCACCGGGATGTGGAGTGGATAGCGCTGGATACAGAATTTATCGCGGAACAGTATTATGAACCGTTATTATGTCTGATTCAGGTGGCGTCTCCACGCGGTAATTATTTACTGGATCCCATGAGTATAAGGGATATTTCACCTTTTTGGGAACTGTTGGCGCATGGAGATCATGAGACAATTGTCCATGCGGGCCAGAGTGAACTGGGCTTTTGTTATCGGTATGCCGGACGATTTCCCAAAAATTTATTTGACGTTCAGACCGCGGCGGGTTTTGTAGGTCTGGAATATCCGGCGGGTTATACGAATTTACTGTTTCGTGTGCTGGGCTGTACCATTCCAGGAACTGAATCACGGACGAACTGGAAGGCACGTCCTCTGACGGAACGCCAAGTGATTTATGCGCTGGATGATGTGATTTATCTGTATGAGGTGCGTAAAGTTCTTTCTCAGGAGCTTTATAGAAGAAGACGTCAGGGATGGTTCGTGGAAGAGATGAAAAACCAGATGGCGGCACATCTGGATTTATTTTCAGATTCCAGGTGGCGGCGTCTTGTGCGTAATACATGTCTGGATCCACATGGTTTGGCGGTGGTAAAAGAGTTATGGAGCTGGCGTGAGGAAACCGCGAAAAGGAGAAATTGTGCACCGCGGCACGTGTTACGGGATGATCTGATAATGGAATTTGCCAGACGAAAATTGGCAGGCGTGCAGTCCATTCGGAATGTTCGGGGCATGGAGCGTAAAGATTTACAGCGACATTTACCAGAACTGGCAAAACGTATTTCTTGGGCGATTTCTTTACCCGAGGAGCGGTGTCCGAAACCGGGCATTAAAAAAAATTGCTCCCGATTCTTGGTAGTGGGCCAGCTTCTTTATACCGCACTGGGAAGTATCTGTCAGAATCATGGATTGGCGATCGGTCTGGTGGGAACTCCCTCTGATGTCAGAGAGTGGGTCGCGTGGCGTCTGGATACCCGGAATTTGGAAGAATTGCCGCGTCTGGGAATGGGCTGGCGTGCACAGGTCGTCGGAAAACTTTTTGATGATCTGCTGATGGGGCATACGACGATTCGTATCGTGGATCCACATGGAACATGTCCGATCGATTTTGCGGATTATGACGAGGAAATTTAAGTGATTTATCTTTGATGCCGTATAAGTTTTCGTTTTTCGAGATATTTCACGATATTTGAAATGCTGGGTTCTGGTACGCCACAAAACATAAATTGAAATGGAATCAGAGTGCATTTCCTAAAAATACCTGTTTTTTTTTATACTCGGAGCACTATAAATTTTGCTTTTCCGGTATTTTTTCTCTGAAATACTGGTTTTTATATCTGATGTACTATAAAATTCCGCTTCTCTGGCATTTTTGCTTCGGTGAAAATACCTGCTTTCAGAGCAGCACAAAACGGAAATTTAAACGAGAACCAGATATGGAACTGCATAAAACGGAAATGTAAAGAAGAACCCCAGGTATGGATCCGTAAAGAAACGGAAGTTTTGAGTAAAGTGATATTTTTTATTTTGGGTTTCGTATGGCTCTGTCAGAGAGATTTCGTATATGTCGTGAAAACGGGAAGAGCGAGATTTCGTGAGGCGGATATGAAAGTATAACATCAGCCACAGAATTCAGGTATAAAGGATGTGAATCTGGTGGTAAAACAGTAAAAAATGATATTTTGGAATAATTATTATGAAAAAAATTGCGGTATTTATTTCTGGTGGTGGGCGTACCCTGAAAAATATATTAGAGAAGATTTCTCAGGGATATTTATTAGCAGAAGTTGCGCTGGTGGTTTCCAGCTCATCCACAGCGAAAGGAATTCAGATTGCGGAAGAAGCTGGAGTTTCAAGAATTGAAAAAGTGTTACGTGGAGCGTATGGATCAGATGAGGCGTACAGTGAGGCTATTTTTGCATTTTGTCGAGAAGCGTCAGTGGATCTGGTCGTGCTGGGAGGATGGCTGAAGAAACTGGTGGTACCGGCGGATTATATATTAAAGGTGATAAATATTCATCCGTCATTAATTCCATCTTTCTGTGGTCATGGATTTTATGGTCATTATGTCCATGAAGCGGCCATAAATTATGGGGTGAAAATTAGTGGATGTTCCGTGCATTATGTGGATAATGAATATGATCATGGACCCGTTATTTTACAGAAGTCGGTACCGGTGCTGGCGGATGATGATGCGGATATGCTGGCGGCCAGGGTTTTTCAGCAGGAATGTGTGGCGTATCCAGAGGCGATTCAGGCGATTCTGGAAGACCGGGTGGAGGTGCACGGACGTATCGTGAAAATCCTGGAGAGGAAGAAGTGAAATGAGGGAAATTCGGCAGTTACACGAAAAACTTCTTTGCAGGGAAAAAGATTCTCATAAGGGGACATATGGGACGGTTCTGCTGGTGGCGGGAAGTATCGGAGCTAGTGGCGCGGCGGTGCTGGCCGGACGTGCTGCGCTGCGCGGTGGTGCTGGACTGACACGTGTGGCGGTGCCGATGAAGATTCAGGCCGTGGTGGCACAGATGCAGGCGGAGTATACGACGATACCTCTTGCGGAGGATAAGAGGGGGAGAATTTCAGAGTCCGCGGGTGAACAGATTTTGCTGGAGGCGGAGAAAGCCACGGTCGTGGCCGTGGGGCCAGGTTTAAGCCGGAGTAAATCTCTAGTAAAACTGGTAAGGCGTTTATGGAAAGAAGTGCCGCGGCCGATGATTCTTGATGCGGATGGTCTGAATGCGCTGGCGGAGTGGATAATGTCAGATGAAGAAAAGCGAGAGTCGGATTTTCCTCGAAAAACACAGGATGTGCGAATCATTACACCTCACCCGGGAGAGTTTTCACGGTTAAGTGGTGTTTCGGCGAAAGATTTGGAGGCGCAGCGCGCCGCGGCGGTGGAGTGGGCACGGAAACATCAGTGCGTGGTGGTCTTAAAAGGAACGGGAACTTTTGTAACGGACGGTGTTCTTTCGTGGCGAAATACGACTGGAAATCCTGGAATGGCCACCGGCGGAAGTGGGGATGTGCTGACCGGTATGATGGCGGCTTTCGCGGCTCAGCTTTTATCGCAGGGTGTATCCGGTATGGATGTGGCACGGCTGGCGGTGTATCTTCACGGAAAAGCAGGGGATCTGGCAGTAAAAGAAACAGGAGAAGTTTCATTAATCGCGGGAGATATTTTGCGTTTTTTGCCTCAGGCAGTAAAAAATATATCATTTTCATGTGATTAAAAGATTTTTTTCTGAAATGATCATATTTTGAGTGGATGTGCTGCGTTTACCTTTTTATTTTTAGGGCAGTTACGTTATGATTTTTGTGTTTCTGGTGTTTTATTCCCGATGCACTATACATTTCCACTTCCACGGCATTTTTACTTCACTGAAAATGTCTCTTTAAGAACCGCAGAAAACTGAAATTTATGTCTGAAGTGTTATAAAATACTTACCAGAAGAGTTTTTACTTCGCGGAAAATACCAGTTTTTTTGACTGTAAGAAACGGCAATTTAAAGTAGAATGAAAGTATGAACTGGAACCGAAATATCGTGTCGTGGAAAGATTTAACGAAGAAGAGGGGGAGGGCATGAAAAGAGTGCCGACGAAAAATGCTGTGGTATATCTTTATACGGATGGAGCGTGCAGCGGAAATCCTGGGCCGGGAGGCTGGGCGTATATCCTTCAGCATCCTGGTTCGGGAAAAGAAAAAACGGCGTCTGGTGCGGAATGGGAGACGACGAATAATCGGATGGAATTAATGGCGGTGATAGAAGGACTCCGTGCGCTGAATCGCCCGTGTGCCGTGGAGGTGATCTCGGACAGTCAGTACGTATTAAATGGTCTGAAATCATGGATGGATTCTTGGAAGCAAAAAGGATGGCGTCTGAGTAATAAACAGCCAGTCAAGAATATGGATCTCTGGATGATTCTGGATGAGCTGAAAGAAAAACACTCTCTTACTTTTACATATATACGTGGGCACAGCGGACACCCGGAGAATGAACGGTGTGATCAGATGGCGGTGGCGGCATATCGGGAGTTACAAAAAAATAAGTAATGCCTTTTTTAGCGGTGCATTATAAATTTACACTGTCGCGACATTTTTTATTTCACTGAAAATGCGGTTTTTTGTAATCGCACAAAACGGAATTTTAAAGTGGAAACAGTATAACTCAGTCAAGAATATTTTAATGAATCTGATTTAGAAGAAATGAAAAATACCACGGACCCCATCCATGAACTGCGAAAGCCGATCGAATTCGTGAAAACGGTGGGGCGTCAGCGTGCGGAATTACTGGATAAAATGGGAATTCATACGCCGGCGGATCTGCTGTTTTGGTTCCCGCGAGATTATGAGGATTTCTCGAATTTTACGGATCTTGCACATCTGGTGCCGGATGAACTTCAGACAATTTGTGCCCGAGTGGTGAATGTCAGCGTGCGGTTTATTTCGCGAGGAGTTTTATTAACGGTAACAGTCGAAGACGGTACGCAGGGCCTGGCAGAGATTCTGTTTTTTAATCAGGCTTTTCGCCAAAAACAAATTTTTCCAGGTCAGATTTATCTTTTTACAGGAAAACCAAAAATAAAGTCACGCCGGTGGCAGTTTACGCACCCGATACTCCGGCAGCTTCCTCCTGAGGAGGTGGAGATACTGAATGCGCACACGGTGCCTGGATGTCAGCTTGGCAGCGTGCGGATTTCCCCAGAAAATGAAATGGAAAATTCTGGTGAACTTAAGGATGAAAGTTTAGTGGGAAATGAGGGCTTAAATAAAATTATTAAAACTCATCTGGTGTCCGGACTTCAGCCCGTGTATCGGTTAACAGAAGGACTGAGTGCATGGGAGTTCCGGCGCATGGCAGGGCAGGTGGTGGAAAATTTTGCGAAATATGTAGAAGAAACATTTCCGGAAGACTTTCGAGAAAGATTTCACCTTTTAGGAATCACGGAAGCGATCAGAGGGATCCATTTTCCAGAAAATCACGAAAGGCTGGAAGCGGCACGCCGCCGTTTTATTTTTCAGGAGCTGTTTTTGCTGCAGCTGGCGCTGGGCGTTCGGCGGAGGCAGAATCAGGTGGGGTTTCGCGCGCCGATAATGGAAGTTACTCACAAAATGGATCAGCGGATTCGGCGTCTGTTTCCATATGAACTGACAGAGGGACAGCACCGCGCGATTTCAGATATAACGCAGGATATGGCGCAGGGGCACCCGATGAATCGGCTTTTACAGGGTGACGTGGGCTGTGGGAAAACCACGGTGGCGGTTTATGCCATGCTTCTTGCTGTGGCACATGGGTTTCAGGCGGTAATCATGGCCCCGACAGAAATTTTAGCGCGACAGCACGGAAGAACTTTACGAAAACTTTTAGCGCACAGTGATGTTCGGCCTGTGGAACTGGTCGGCGGACTGCGCAGTGAAGCACGGCAAGAAATTTTACAAAAAATTGCTTCTGGAGATGCAAAAATCATTATCGGCACACACGCAGTGCTTCAGGAGGACGTAAAGTTCGAGAATCTTGGTCTGGTGGTAATAGATGAGCAGCATAAATTTGGCGTTCGGCAGCGCGCCTCATTACGTTCAGCAGGTGAATCTCCTCATTATCTGGTGATGACGGCCACGCCCATTCCTCGGAGTGTCGCGATGACACTTTTCGGTGATCTGGATATTACGTCCATTCGTGAACTTCCGCCAGGACGCCAGAAGGTGCATACTTATTTGGCTCAGGAATCGCAGAAGGAGTCTTGGTGGCAATTTTTTCGGGAAAAAATAAATGAAGGCCGTCAGGGATATGTCGTGGTTCCGCTGGTGGACGGTGGAAAAATGGCAGAAGCAGATGAGGAAAATACTTCCGAATCAGAAGAAGATTCGCAGATGGAAACGAAAAAAGAAGTGGCGAATCTTCTGACGACTTACGAATATCTGAAAAATGGACCGCTGGCGGGAATTCGTGTCGGAATGATTCATGGCAGAATGTCTGCTCTGGAAAAAGATACGGTGATGATGGACTTCCGCACGGGTGAAATTCAGGTGCTGGTTTCCACTTCGGTAATTGAGGTGGGAGTGGATGTCCCGAATGCCACGTTACTGACCATTCTCAGCGCAGAACGTTTTGGTCTGGCTCAGCTTCATCAGATTCGAGGACGTATCAGCCGAGGAAAACATCCGGGTTACTGCTGTGTCTTTCCCACACGGGACGCTCCTGAAGTTCAGCAGCGACTGACGATTTTTACAGAAACCACGGATGGATTTCAGCTTGCGGATGCAGATTTTTCATTTCGGGGGCCGGGAAATCTTTTTGGGACGCAGCAGCACGGGCTGCCGCCATTTCGTCTTGCAGATCTGGAACGTGATCGGAAGGTTTTACTGGAAACCAGAGATGCAGCGGAAGAAATTTTATCCCACGATCCAGGTCTCGCCTCACCGGTGTTAAGACGTATGCGGGTTCAGATGCTGCACCGGTATGGCCGTGTTTTGGATCTGGGGGATGTGGGATAATATTTATATCCGACACACTATAATTTCCCGTTTCTCTGGCATTTTTTGTTTCGCGGAAAATACCGGGGAGGCGAAAATTTATAGTGTATCGGGTATAAAATGGAACGTGCCAAGAATTTTAGTATACTGTCGGTGCGGAGGTAACCGGAGGTGGTGGAAGCGGATTTTCCGAGACGGGGGCATTCTGTTTTTGAAGCTCTTCTTCATATACCGAGATATAATTTATAAGTAGTTCGCGTGTGGTCTGAAATTCCTCTTTCATATATAAATTTTCATATTTTGGATCACTGAGAACCGTATAATATCTCTGCTGAAGTTCTTTTAGTTTTTGCATTTCCGGTTTCCCATTCACCACCGTAACTTCTGAGGGAAGCTCCAGCCAGGTTTTCCACTGTGGATCCAATGATTTTTTCATTTCCGCGTCTGCATCACATAAAGCCAGACGAATGGATTCCAGATCATTCAGATTTACTTTCCCTGAATATCGGGTAATAATATTCGTTAATCTTTTTGCTGCCGGAGGAACGTTATTCGAGTCTGCATAATACTGGCTGGTCGTGTGGTTATCCAGCTCCATTTTACTTCCGTCGATCGCTGCGCCAAGAAAAATACCTCGGGAACGTGAATAAGAGTAAATTTCAGAGGTGAGCCGAATATCGGTGCCCGCCGTGGCCTGGCGCCCTACTGGCCCTGCGGCGATGGTCGCGTCCACTCCGACTGTAAAATGTCCATTTAGTGCCGACTGAACGCTCCGCCGTGTACAAAACACCAGAATGACATCCGCAGACTGTACTCCCGCCTGAAGACCGATACTCCCTCCCGTGAGTGTGATAAATCGGGGGTTTTCCCACGTTCCGTCCGCTTTTTTGACCACAAAAACACCTCTGCCACGCTGAATGCCCACGACAAAACCACCTTTCATCATTCCAGGTATTATCGCGATTCCCTCTGCCTTTCTGAAAAGAGCGGAGGGAATTCCTTTCATCGGAATCTGCATGATTTCACTCATGGTTAAAACTGAATTACTCATGATTTCATGTTCAGATGCTCGGATCTGCGCCTGTGCCGGAACCGTCACCGCGGGAAGAAAAGCTAAAAATAAAACAGGAAGCCAGTTTTGAATGGGGGTTATTTTCATTCCATCATCTCCATTTTTTCGTGCAATTTATTTTATTTACCATCTTCCAGTAATTATATCGTGTAATACGGAAAAGTCAACAGATGATTTCTCATTCTGGGTTAATTTCGCATGTCATAATACGTTTATACCCGATACACTATAAATTTTCGCCTCCACGGCATTTTGCTTCGCTGAAAATGCCTGCTTTCAGAGCCGCATAAAATGGAAATTTAAAGCAGAACCGTGTTTAGTAAAAATTGATTCCGTAAAAATGTCTGTTTTCAGAACCGCATAAAATGGAAATTTAAAGTGGAACCTGTATCGTGCAAAAAAAATGTCTGTGAAGCGAAAAAAGATAACGTTTCGGGTATAAAAAGAAGCCAGGAACAAGAATAATTAAGAGATATTTTGCAGAGAGTCTGGAGCAGATGATTTTTGGATTTTTCATACATTTTAGAGAAAGGTACTTTTATTTTTTAGATTAAAATGCTATAATTTTAATATTCGCGTCAATTCGATTTTTTTCGGATAATTTCAAAATTTTTTGTACCCGAGACACGATAAAATTCCGCTTTTCCAGTATTTTTATACACGATACATTATAAAATTTAGCTTCACCGGCTTTTTTGCTTCGCTGAAAAAGCCTGCTTTTAGAGCTGCACAAAACAAAATTTTAAATTGGAACCAGTATACTTCGCTGAAAATCCAGCATTTAGACCGCGAAAACAGAAATTTAGAGAAAGTCCTGTTTATTTTGAGGGAAATGTACCGATGAATTTTACACTGAAAGATTGGCTGGCAGCGGAAAATTCACTGCGTCTGTATACGCGACACCCTGTTTTATATGCCATGTATCTTGCATGGCTAATTTTTCAGTCGGTTTTAGCACTTCTTCTGTATCTGTCCGTGATCGTGTTTCTGGTATTTTTTGCCGTAACCTCCAGTTCCATTTCCGTGGGTATTTTTGTCATTTTATGCGTGGTGACGTCACTCATGGGATACTTTTCAGACATGCTGAAGGATCCGTGTACAGGCCTGTTTCGTTTAGATCCGAAAAAATATTCGCGTGTTTATGAAGCCGTTAATGAAATTTCTCGGAATATTCAGGGGCCGAAAATTCATGTGATTTTTATATCGAATGAATTTAATGCGGCGGCGACTTCCTTTCGTTCACTTACTCCGTTTCGGCAAAACATTCTGATTTTAGGTTTTCCTCTGCTGTGTGCTTTTAGCAAAAAAGGATTATCGGGCTGTCTGGCACACGAAATCGGGCATCTGAAGCGTAATCACATATCGGGCGCGACGATATTTATGATGATTTATACGTTTTGGACAAATATTCATTTAGGTCTTTTGACATTTCTTTTCCTTCCTTGGCTCAGATACTGGCTTCCCGCATTTCATCATTCGGTCAGACCGTTATTTCGAAAGTGCGAAATCGAAGCAGATAAGTATATTATTCATTCACTCGGCGGCGAATATTTAGCTGCGAGTCAAGTCGAGATGACGCTCAAAGCATCTCTGCTTTCCGACGTAAGTGCCCGTCTGTTTCAGGAAATGCGAAAAGAAGAATGGCCGCAATTTAATTGTGTCCATTTCCTGCGTGACGAACTGCGTAAAAACCTTTCGTCGGAAAAGACAGATAAAATTTTGGATCGTGCGATGAAAACCGTGGATAACGTCATGGACGAACATCCGAATTTCGCAGACCGTTTAAAATTGGCCGGCTGTGTCTCTCCGAAAGCATATGCGTGTTTTGAAGCGGATGCGCTGGAATCTTTTCTTCCTCTGGATGATGCGTTATGTTCGGAGCTGAACCTCTGGTTCCATTCCCACCTGGATCCGGTTTCCGAGACGCTTCGTCTTCAGACGCAGGCGGCTCTAAAATGGCTGGAAAATCATCCGCTTTCGCCGGATATGGATAAAGATATGATCGCCGAGGCAGTTACTCAATTATCTTTATCGGGACAAACTGAGGCCTGTAAGACTTTTTTGGAAGACTGTCTGGCAGTGAATCCGATGAATCCGCAGCTGCGCGCGCTGAAGGCGATTCAGATGGCACCAGATGACCCGGAACAGGCCAGGATCATTCTGGAGGAATGTATCGCGCAGTCTCCGGTGCTGTGTATGCTGGAAGATAACAATTTTTTGATTCAGTATTATATCGAAAAAGGAGATTCGGATAAACTAAAAGCCTATCTGGAATTATGTGAAGGGCGCATCGAGTCGGTGCAAAAAATCGTTCATAGGAAATTATCCGAAAATGACGTGCTGGCACCTCACGCGCTGGAGGAGAACCTGCAGCAAATTTTGTGTGACACGCTCAAAAGCCATTATAAAGTGATTCGTCGCGCATATAGTGTGAAACGGCCTGTCGATGATAATACGACTTATTATGTGTATTTTATAGTTCTGGAGTATAAACCTCGGCCTTTTACTTTCTCACTGAAAACGACGCAGGATATTCTCCGCGAACTGACGATCGAAGGGCATACGATCGTGGTTAAAAAGAAGAGTTTTTGTGAGAATTACTTGGAGCCGATTCCCGGGGCGCGTTTTTATCATCGTGATACATACAGAAAGTCCTAAAATGTAATGGGGAATAAAGTCATAAAGAAGGATCTGGCGGAGCATTTTAATTTTAGAACAGGAATTTGGTTGTTCGTGCATGGGGTATGATGATTTTATACTCGATGCACGATAAATTTCTGCTTCCGCTGTCTGCTGACCGGCCGGCCAGTATTTTTTGTTTTGCTGAAAATACATGGCGTTCATGACCACACAAAACGGAAATTTAAAAAAGTAGGACGAATATAGATTCCTATTTTTTGTTTTTGGGGGGCTTTCCGGGATGATTGTTCGTGATATAATAATTTATATTTTGATTCCACGTTAAATTTCAGTTTCGCGTGGCGCTGACTGTGAGCGTTTTTATCCCCCAGTAAGGAAGTAAAAATGCGTAGCAGCCTAACGGCCGACAGAAAAACTAAAATTTACAGTGTATCAGGTACAGAATTTATAACCTGTGAAGTACCTTTTACAGGTATAATATATCTGTATCAGAGATGAAATTACCGTCTTTTTTTATTTATATATTTCTAAACAGGTTTTCTGGAATGAGTAACGATTTTCCTGAACTCGGCGTCCATCCGGATAATTGGACACGGAAACATCTTCTGACTCTGGAAGAATTAAGTGTAGAAGAGCTGAATATTTTATTGGATAAGGCTCAGATTTTTCGTAATGCTTTTGATGCGGGAAACCGGAAACATTCTCTTTTAACGAGTCACACCAGCGTGACTCTTTTTTTTGAAAATTCCACACGCACGCGTACCAGTTTTACTCTTGCCGCACAGAGGCTGGGTGCGTCAAGTATCGCTTTTACGGCCTCCACCAGCAGTCTCAGTAAGGGAGAAACGGTAATTGACACCGCGAAAAATCTGGAGGCCATGGGCTGTGAATCCATGATTGTCCGCCACAGTACACCTGGTATTCCGCGTTTATTGAGTGAAAATGTAAACTGCTGCATTCTAAATGCGGGGGACGGTCCACATGAGCATCCGACGCAGGGTTTATTGGATATTCTCACCATTCGTCAGCATCTGGGTTCTCTGGAAGGAAAAACGGTGGCTCTGGTCGGGGATATCGCCCACAGCAGAACTGCCAGATCTAATATCTGGGGCTTAAAAAAACTCGGTGCTCATGTAATCGTCTGTGGTCCCAGTACTCTCGTTTCGCCGTACTGGGAAAAAATGGGAGTGGAATACTGTTATAAACTGGACGACATTCTTACCCGCGTGGATGTTCTAAATCTGCTGCGTATCCAGTTTGAGCGACAAAATACGAAACCATTTCCCTCCGTTCGGGAATATGCTGCTCTGTACGCGATGAATAAAGAACGTTTAAGAAAAGCGAAACCGAATGTTCTGATTTTAGCACCGGGGCCAATTAATCGTGGTGTGGAAGTGACGCCGGATGTCGCGGATGGCTCCCAGTCTGCCATTCTTGAACAAGTTTCGAATGGTCTGGCGGTACGTATGGCCGCACTCTGGCTGGTGGACGGTGTACGCCGGAAAGAAAAAGGTTTAATATAATGTTGTACTTAATCTTTTATACTCGATACACGATAAATTTCCGTTTCTCTGGCATTTTGTTTCGCTGAAAATGAGCTTTCAGAGCCGCAAAAAACGGAAATTTAAAGTGGAACCAGGTATAAATTCTGAGTGACACTATAATTTTCAGCTCACCAGGCATTTTATTACTGAAAATGCTGGAATCTTGGTTTAAAAAATGGAATGACAGATTTTCCTTTAAATTTTCATTTTTTCGGATCCGTAAGCCAGTATTTTTAGCGAAACAAAAATACTGGCCTGCCGGAGGGCGGACACGGGAGGCCGAATTTTATCGTGCGTCGGGTATAAAATTTTGCAAAAATTTAATCTGAATTAGGAACACAGAATCATAACGGGATAAAATATGAAATTTACAAAAATGCATGGGTGTGGGAATGATTACGTATACATTAACTGTTTTGAGGAATCTTTTCCACAGGACAGTGAGATACGAGAAAAAATGGTACGTCAGCTCTCTGATCGGCATTTTGGAATCGGGGGAGATGGTGTAATTTTTATTTGTCCTTCTGAAAAGGCGGATGCCCAGATGAGAATGTTTAACGCAGATGGTTCAGAGTCGGCGATGTGCGGTAACGGAGTACGGTGCGTGGCAAAATACGTTTTCGATCATGGGCTGGCGGTGAAAGATGTCTTACAGATCGACACACTGGCGGGAATAAAATTTGTGGAGATTATCGAAAAGAAAGATGGAAAAGCCATTCTGTTACGTGTGGATATGGGAACGCCGATTCTCACTCCCAGCCGTGTTCCCACGACTTTATTAGGAACACAAAAACTGGAAACAGGGGAAGAGGCGGTGGTCAGTACGAAAATTTTTGTCACGGAAGAATTTTCTCCGGAAATTACGTGTGTTTCCATGGGAAATCCTCATGCGATCATATTTTTAGACGAAGAAATTACGGACGAACATGTGTTTCAGTATGGCCCGAAAATGGAAAAGCTGGAAATTTTTCCCCAGAGAGCGAATATCGAATTTATCCAAGTTATCTCTGCGGAAGAAGTCATCATGCGCGTCTGGGAACGTGGTACAGGAGAAACTCTCGCCTGTGGCACGGGCGCTTCGGCAGTATGTGTGGCAGGAGTTTTGGCCGGGAAAACTTCACGAAACGTATTAATTCATTTACCGGGTGGTGACTTGGAACTGGAATGGGATGAAAAGAACCATCATGTTTATATGACGGGGCCTGCTGAAGAAATATTTCATGGAGAAATTTATATGCCCGATGCATTATAATTTCCCGCTTCTCTAGCATTTTGCTCGCTGAAAATGTGTGCTTTTAGATCCGAATGAAACGAAAATTGATAAATATCCGTTCTGTGCGGTCACATAAATCGGCATTTTCAGCGAAAAAAAGCCGG
>JAUNBR010000020.1:8863-21476 GCA_030527015.1 Planctomycetia bacterium | reverse complement strand
TTTTCGTGACAGGAAAAATATACTGGTTTTCCCTTAAAATATCCGTTCTGTGCGGTCACATAAATCGGCATTTTCAGCGAAAAAAAGCCGGGGAAGTGTAAATTTATAGTGCATCAGGTATAAAGTAAGAAGTGTATCATTTTCATGTTATCTGTTTTTAAGACATGATATTTTAGTGGTGCAGAAAAACCAGCGTGTCTTTTCGTGACAGGAAAAATATACTGGTTTTCCCTTAAAATATCCGTTCTGTGCGGCTCTGAAAACAGGTATTTTCAGCGAAATAAAATGCCAAAAAGTGAAATTTTATAGTGCATCAGATATAAAAATGCGGGTCTGCCGGAGGACGGGGAAATAAAAATATATAGTGCATCGGATTCCCATATTTAGCAGACTCTCGTCATGCATATGGTTTCCCTGTTTCTGTCCTCCAGCGTTCCCTTATCGGTGAAAAAATTCTGTAATCACAGCTCTTTTCATGCCTCCGGAATCATTCCCACTCGATCGTCGCGGAGGGTTTCTTGCTAATATCATAAACCACACGATTCACACCAGGCACTTCTGCGATAATTCTGTCAGACATGGTTTCCAGTACCTCATACGGAAAATGTGTCCATGTGGCGGTCATAAAGTCGGTCGTGTTTACCGAGCGAATCGCGACTGCGTTTTCGTAAGTGCGCTCACCATCTTTCACGCCGACAGAGTTTACCGGCAGCAGAACAGCGAAAGTCTGAGAGGTTTTCCGTGCCCAGCCTGATTTTTCCAGCTCTTCCCGCACGATCGCGTCCGCTTCACGAAGTGTGTCAAGTTTTGCTTTCGTGAGTTCTCCCAGGCAGCGCACCCCCAGACCCGGACCAGGGAAAGGCTGCCGCCACACCATTTCTTCTGGCAGGCCGAGTACCAGACCTAACTGCCGTACTTCATCTTTAAATAAATCTTTGAGCGGCTCCACCAGTTCAAATTTCATATCTTCCGGCAGACCGCCGACATTATGGTGATGTTTAATTACTTTCGCTTTACAGCCAGGAATTCCACTTTCGATAATATCCGGATAAATCGTTCCCTGCGCTAAAAACTGCGCATCACCAAGTTTTTTCGCTTCTTGGGCAAAACAGTCGATGAAAACATGCCCAATTATTTTACGCTTCTGCTGCGGGTCTTCCACTCCAGCAAGTTTTGAGAGGAATAATTCTTCCGCTTCCAGAGCGTGCAGATCCGTTTTAAACTGCTGTGAAAAAGTTTTAATCACACTTTCAGCTTCATTTTTACGCATTAAACCCGTATCTACAAAAATACAGGAAAGTCGATCGCCGATCGCTTTATAAATTAAAGCCGCGACGACAGAGGAATCCACACCCCCGGAAAGACCACAGACGACTCGCCCTGTGCCGACCTGCTGACGGATTTCTTCGATCGCATTTTGTGCGAACTGTTCCATGGTCCAGGTGCAGGAACACTTACATGTATCTTTTAAAAATTTACTGAGCTGGACGGTGCCAGTGTCCGTCAGTTCCATTCCCTCCAGAATCGGTAGCCCCAGCTGGCGCACGGCATCAGAAATGGTATTATTCAGCGGATTATCAGTAAAAATGAGGCCGACCGGATTAAACTGCTGAATCTGTTCCACCGTAACCTCATGTCCCACCATCTGGCAAAACACATTCTGCTCACGCACACGTCGGGCATATAACTGCGCATTTTTAGAACCGAAATCGACAACTAAAATTTTTTCACTGGTAATATTCATGGAACTCTCCTTCTGAAAATCAAAATGGTGGAAATACGGATTTTTCTTTAAATTTCCGTTTTGTGCGACTCAAAAGCAGACATTTTCAGCGAAGCAAAAAATGCTGGAGAAATGGAAATTTATAATGCCTCGGACATAAAAAAGATGCAAAACTTTTTATTTATTTCTTTGAAGAACGAATCGGTTTATAGCACACAGTGCGTCTCGTGCAGCAGAGACCGGAAATTTCTGTAATTCGGATTCTGCCTGCGCCAGATGTGCTTCTGCAGCCAGACGTACTTCTTCCAAAATACCATTTTCCATAAATTGGTCACGTATCTTTAAACGTAATTCCGGAGAAAAAGAGTGCTGAAGCTGAAAGATAAAATCTTCTTTTTCCTTCACGGACAAACGTTTAAGAAAGTAAATCATGGGAAGTGTCATTTTCTGTTTTTCAAGATCTGTACCCAGTGATTTTCCCATACTGTTTTCGTCACCAGAAATATCTAAAAGATCATCCACGATTTGGAACGCCATTCCTAAATGGTGACCGAAAGTACTGGCGGCACGAACCAATTCATTTTTTTGTTTTTCTTCATCCGACATTTCCTGAGATAAGGCGGTGTATACCCCAAGATAACAGACACACTCAAATAATGACGCCGTTTTATCCGAAATAATTTTTCGATATTCTTCTTCCGTAAGATGATAATTACCACGAGACCCAACTTGGCGCATTTCCCCCTCACACAGCCGGCAACTCATTTTAGCGAAGGAATGGCTTATGTCTGGATTTCCCAGAGACGTGACTTGGCGTATCGCCCGGGCGACTAAAAAATCTCCCAGTAAAACGCTGGTTTCATTATTCCATAACTGGTTTACAGTGGGTAAATGCCTCCGCTGTTCAGATTCATCCAAAACATCATCATGCGCCAGAGATGCGGAGTGAAAGAGTTCTGCTGCCGCCGCCAGCTGAATCTGAATCGGTAAAATATTTCCCAGCGTTCTTCCAAATAATAATAATAGAGCAGGGCGCATCCGTTTTCCACTGAGCTGAAACCCATATCTGGTTACGCGGTCTGTAAACATATCATTCGAACAAATAATGCTCTGCAGAAGATTTTCCACCTGTTCCATTTCATCCTGTACCGGTGCATAAAACATATGGTATGATTCTTTGGATGAACTGCAGGAAACGTTATGATGCATATTCCCTCTCCGACATAAATAAAATAAAAATACTACTCTTATATATATTATAACATAATCGTATACAACTTAAAGTAGGGGAGATGGTTATTTCGTGCCAGATTTCAGGGAAAACGCCGACGTTTTCATCTTTAGACCCGATCTACTATAAATTTCCATTTCCCCAGCATTTTTGCTTCGCTGAAAATGTCTCTGATTTCAGAGCCGCATAAAACGGAAATTTAATGGAGAATCAGTATTTATATTTTATGCACCAAAAACCCTGTGCGCTGAGTTATTTTAGATGTTTTTTTGTATAAAATTTATGTTTTGAGAAGTCTGGTGTTTCAGATGATAAAACAAATTTTTAGTTCATCAGGTATCAAAAACTAAAATTTAGTGGGTAAAATTCAGCAGTAAATAAAAAATATACTGGTTTTACTTAAAATTTCCATTTAGTGCGGCTCTGAAGACAGGTATTTTGTTTTGCTGAAAATGCCAGTTTTCAGAACACCACATAAAACGGAAAATTACAGTAAAACCAGTATATGCTGATGTGCTATAAAATATGTATCTCCAGCATTTTCATAAAAACGAAAATACTGGAGATAAGGAAATATGCAGAATTTTAGATTTTTTTTTGAGTATATACTCTGTTTCCACTTAAAATTTCCGTTTAGTGCAGTTCTGAAAGCTGCATTTTTAGCGAAGCAAAATGCCGGTAAAGCGGAAATTTATAGTGTATCGGGTATAAAATCTATAATTTAAAGTGTATTCTGATAAAACACACTTCTGTTTAGGAATGATTAATCCTCACAGATAACACGGAAACCGACCGTTTCCACTTTTTGCCATGCCTGATAAGGAAGTTTCATTCCAGCACGACAGCGGTGAGGCCGATCATACCATGAACCACCTTTCACCGTTTTCAGCTCGGTACCATCTTTATATGCAGAGGCCGTCCATTCCCAGACATTTCCATGCATGTCATGCAGACCGAATGAGTTGGGCTGATATGATCCTACCGGTGCCTGCATGAAATTCCTGTCATTAATATCCTTAGCATGAGGAATCCACATCTGCCATTCCTGGTGTTTTGAAGGCTGTGGATTTACGCCAGTAACATAAAAGAGATGGACACTTTCGTCAGCCATATTCGCATATTTTGAAAAGTCGGTATTAATTCCACCAAATGAAAATACATCACCACTTCCCGCGCGAGCTGCATATTCCCATTCTTCCTCGGTGGGAAGTCGGAATTTCTTCCCGGTTTTTTCACTGAGCCATTTACAAAATCCCTGTGCTTCATTCCATGAAATACGAATCACCGGCTGATTGGGTAAATTGGCCGGGTAACCTGGTGTGGTATGATCTTTCCACCACTGATCGATATGCCGACTGTCATGTTTCGGGTCATATAAATTGTAAAGAGCATTCGTCACTTCTGTCGTCATCATCCAGAAGGGTTTTTTAATTTCAGCCACTTTACGTGGAAATTCATCAGGTTCACCCATTTCGTCTCCCGTCACAAATTTCCCTGCAGGAATCTGGACCATGTCAAATTTTCCTCCTGGAAGCTCGACTGTCTGACGTGGTGGGGTGTAATCCTCTGGAACCTTAAAGGGAAATCCCTCTACTGCCGGTGCCGAACGGTCTACTTCTGGCAGCGGGTCCGGCTTTATCCATGCAGGACGTTCCTGCTTTTCATGATAATAATCTTCTTCTGGATTTTCTTGAATATTTGCGTACAAACTGCGTAACTGCTGCGTACGAGAAGCCATGTTTTCTACATGCGACGTACGATTTCTTGAAGCAGCGATTTCCATCCAGTTCGGATAATACGGAGCGTTACAGTCCACCCATGCGTAAAGTTTATGCCACGATTCATCATCCAGCTGGACATTATAATGCCCTTTATTCAGAATTTGGAATAATTCACTCGTGTTCGTGTGGTATTCCATGGGATTAAACATTCTCTGATCACTTTCAGGACCAGGACGGCGCACGTACCGAACGAGATTATGGTAAGAAACACTAAACGTCGCGTAAGACGGTGAAATATCAGCAAAATTTGGACGCTCTGGTTTACTGCCATCATGGCATCCGACACAGTATTTATCCAGCACAGGCTGAACTTCACGCAGAAAACCGAAACCTCGTACAGGACCATAAAATGGTGTAATCTCAGAAACTGGTTTACGAGATGCTTCCACCAGTTTACGTGGCGTTACACTGTTCTGATTTTCATGACACCCGATACAGGAAACGCGTTCTCCAGGCATTCCCACCAGCCATGATCGGAAAAGCTGTAAGGCGGAACCATTTTCGTCGATCGGCTGCAGTGAAATCGGTGTGTTCGCTGGGATTTTGAAAGAGGCAGAACCATCTTCATATACCGGAACTTCTCCGATAATACGTTTTGCGTCCCATGAACTTTCCAGACCAAAAAAGTTATGATTTCCGATTCCGCGATAACCATACTGATATGAAAAAATACGTAATTTTTTAACGGTACCCCGTGGGACGTCTTTCAGCCCAGGGCCAAAATAAACATCACTGATAAAAGCTGTCGCTTCGGTGCTTCCATCCACAAACTGCGGTGCGATCACTGGCGGCGTGGGACGTTTTTGAACTGGAGTGGGTTCCCATAACACAAAATCCGGACTTTCGTATAATAAAGTCATATTATCAAAAGTATCGACAAGATAAAGCCCCCACAGAGAATTAGGCGTGGGTTTACAGTTTACCAAAATATAATTTTCAGAAAGTGGTGTGGGGCATACGAATTTTGGCCAACTATTATCCACCAGCTGATCTACAATTCTTGGCTCCACCTTTTTTCCGCGGCCAGGAATCTGCTGCACCACGCCGTCTGCTTCATGATCTCCCAGCGTGGGATCAAAAACATAAAGCTCCCCGATTCGGGCCACTCCATGATGTCCGGAAACGATTCCGGTGAATTTTGTAGGATGTCCGGGTACAGATTTTGCGTAAAACAGAGAGTTCGGCCAGTAAGAACCGCTTCCGTAAGTCGCCAGCTGACGAGTGCCGTCAGGATTCATGGTCATGAGAATTCGGGAATAATAATGACACATGTCTACATATTCCCAGCGCAAAAACATGATGCGTCCATTATTCGTCACGGTGGGGAACCAGTCCTGATCCTGCTCAAAAGTAAGCTGCCGGACTGTTTTTCCGTCTGTTTCGACACGGAAAATGTTCGCCACTAAAGACGCTCCACCGATGCAGGGAACACCCATCATGGAAGCTGAGGAGCAGAAGAGAATCGAACCATCAGGCACATAACAGCCTTCCGCATTATCGATATCTTTTCCCATGTCCGGAGTGATCTGACGGTAACCCGTGCCGTCTATTTTTAGCTCGTAAATCTGCCAGCGCTTATACTGAGGGTTTAATGCGGTTACCAGCATCCGGTCGGCATCCCAGTGCAGACAAATATCCGCCAGCAGAGATCCGTTCGGTTCCTCGAAAATCGTCGTAAGTTTTGCGTCTCGTCCGAAAGATTCAGCAGAAGCTTCTGCCAGATCTTTTACATTTACAGTAATTAATTTATCAAAATATTGTCTCCGATTCCTGTCACAGGGAGAAAGCCAGTTCGACATAAAAGCGCCATCTTTAGACTGCCGCGCAAGAATTTTATCAAATTTTTTCAGATAAGGATTACTGAAAATCGCTTTTCTTCGAAATGTATTAAAATCTTTTACCAGAGCTAATAATTTATTTACGCTGTCTTCATCCTGAAATGAATTTTCAGAGAAATTCTGAAATGCTTTATTATATTTTTCCCATTCTGCAAGATATGTCGCTGCATCATATTCCTCAGGGAATTCTTTTGCCAGACTTTCGATCATCAGTCGCAGAGCTTCCATATTTTTAATAGCGCTGGCCACATCCGGAGAGATGGAAGCAAGTTTTATGGCCATTCGCAGCTGAGTCTGTTTCCGCAGCCACTGCTGTCGGGCTTCCTCGGAAGGAAAAAGATTCGGGTCATTCGGATCGGCCAGGCAGACTAATTCCAGAGCAGAAGCCCAGGATCGTGCGGGAGAAGCACTTTTAGCGGGATCCCCAGGTCTTGATGGATATGTACGCCAAATTTTAAATTCGATCCAGTCTGCTTCGCCAAGATTCGAATTATCCGCATTTTTAATGGTAGAACAAAAAGCGCCTCTTTCTGCACCAAGAATTTTATCGCCGGAAGTAAATGTGGCTGCCGCAGGAAAATCAGGTTCTTGGCCCGGATTACTGGCGTTATTTGCCAGACGAACTTCCCAGTCCTGATGACTCCGAGAGTCGATATTCCCAGTCCAGATTTTAATTTGGTTAATTTTTTTTACTTTTCCAAGATAAAACACGATTCGTGACGGATTTCCGTTAATCTCCACTCTTCCGTATCCGCCACAAGAACCGAGATTTCCATCAATTAATAATGATGCATCTGTGACATTCGTGGCTTTTGTCATTTTTGCGTCTGGAAATGTCAATAAATTTAATAAGTGGTCTTCAGAAACTTCTTTTTGAGCCACACCATATTTATCCCCAGGCCAGTTACGTGTACTTTGTTCAGCTGCGGATAAATTAGTATTACTAAAGGCGTATGACGCCAGCAGTAAAATGATAAAAATACGTGGAAGGAATCTGCTCATAAATGCCCTTTCAAAATCTAAAATTTTAAAAATATTCCTGCTTTATAGGGAGGGACAACGCAAAAAATAAACAAAAAACATAATAGAGATTTAGTGTATTACTGAAATTAATACTTTAAATTTCATATTTACTGTTCTGTGAATAAACATTTTTCGTATATAATTTTAATGTATATACTGATTTCACTTTAAATTTCTGTTTTGTGCCTCTGAAAGCAGGCATTTTCAGTGAAGCAAAATGCCGGGGAAGCGGAAATTTATAGTGTATCAGGTATAAATTGAAAAAATGTGTAAAATTACTGGTAAAAAGCCATTTTACAATTTTTATATACGAAATATATTAAAATTATAATACATCTTAATGGAAAAAACAAGAGCTGTCCATGGTTTTTAAAAAATTTTCTGTATAAAAAATATGGAGGCGCAGGCACACCCCGACTTTATATTAACGTGTCATTTTTCATGAGGTGTTTTTCGTATCTGGAAATAATATCAGAGGTAAAAAATTATATATATAATTTCCGATTAAATATTAAAATACATTTTGTTTATGCAGGGAAGAGAGGGGATGGTGAGAAATTTTTTACGATGTATAATTTTTTACATCCGATGCACTATAAATTTCCGCTTCTCCGGGATTTTTGCTTCGCTGAAAATACCGGGCTTTCCGCGCCGTAAAAAACGGAAATTTAAAGTAAAATTCAGTATGATGTTATGAATATTATTTTAATGTTATAAATTTTACAGTAAATCGGATATAAATAATTTGGCATTACAAGAAAATTCAGTAAAAGATTTATTTCGAAAATGGAAGATAATGAATTATGAACGGAGAGATGATAGATAAAACTTCTCTGCAGGGAATTTTGTTTGACCATGGACGTTATGCACGAATAGGGCTTCCAGAAGCGGTATTTTGTGAGGGAAAAAGTCGTGAAACTTTACAAAAAATGCTAGAAACGTACAGTCAAAATACACAAAATCCGATTTTATTCACACGTTTACATGCAGAAATTTTTGAATCTTTACCAGAAGAAATTCAGATGAAGTACGATTATCATGCTTTGTCGCAGACTGCGTATACGCACACTCTGCCACAGAGAGATAAAGGGAGTGTCGCGGTGGTATCTGCAGGCACAGCAGACGGCCGAACCACGTGGGAAGCCGCGCGAACAGTGGAATATCTTGGTATAAAAGCGTGTGTTTATGAAGATTTAGGTGTGGCGGGTCTGTGGAGAATCGTTACGAATATAGAAAAAATTGCGTCGGCGGATGTAATTATTATCGTGGCGGGTCTGGATGCGGCTTTAGCTTCTGTTCTTGGCGGCCTGGTGGAAAAGCCTATTTTTGCCGTGCCTACTTCTGTTGGGTATGGAGTGGCCAGAGGGGGAGAAACGGCTCTGGCGAGTATGCTGGCCAGCTGCGCTCCAGGAATCGGGGTGATGAATATTAATAATGGATACGGTGCTGCGTGTGCGGCGGCACGAATTATGAATGTTCTTTTTCCTGTTTCGGCCTCTGCAAAAAATATGGTATCCTGATGAATTATAGTGTCTATAAATTACGTAAAATTACGTAAAATTTTAATGATATTTTGTAGAAATCGAGGTGTTTTGGTAAAGTGCAGGAATTAAATCGTTTTATCCCTGGCACTATAAAATCCGCGTTCTCGGCATTTTTTGCTTTCACTAAAAAAGCATGTTTTTAGTGCCGCACGAATCGGAAATTTAAATTAGGATTTTATTATGGAATGCTGGAATCTGCGCGAAAAAAGAAAATTTTGAGGAGTTTTATTAAAAAATTCAAAAAATATTTTTGAAAAATTGTATTTCTTTGGTTTTTAGGGCTTCCACCTTTAAAGATTTCCTGATATAATGCAATAAATCTTGGATCTAATAGTTTTAAAGATATGTATGTAGTGATGTTTCCACTCTAAAAAGAGAATCAGTGCATCCTATATTTCATTTTCACTATTAAAACCGGTTTTTTGTTATTCGGTGCCGAGTTTTTGTTTCTGTTAAAGTGTTAAAGAAGTGAAATTTCAGGGGAAATATGAAAAATATTTTTTATAACTGATTTCATTTTGAATTTATCTGTTTTTTTATAAATTTCGTTGGCATGAGAATTTTGTTTTCTTTTTTAGATATAAATTTCGTCAGAGCTGTGTAAAACGATCTTTATTAAAATTAAATTTAGTGTATTTTATAATTTTGGGTGTTATATATTTTGAACTGGGGAGTGAGAATATATGATCCGATTTACCTTATTTTATTTTTGTTATTTTCTGATCTAAATTTGAATTGTGAGTGAAAATTAGGATTTAAAGGTAAGCGGAACTAAACTGGGGAGTAGAGATTTTCAATAATTTAGGATAATGACGATAAGTCATATTCGATCATGTTTTTTAACTTATTTTTAGAGGTATTATGAAAATTGTTCGACTCATTCTCGTTCTGTTTTGTCTGATGTTATCGACATCAGTTTTTGCCCAGAAATCATTGTATGATTGTGCACCTAAAGATGCGCTTTGGGGGTCACAAATTAATTTTAATTCCCTAAAAGGAAAAGTCGTTTTTGTGGAGTATTGGGGCATTAATTGTCCTCCGTGCCGCGCGGCGTTTCCTAAACTGATAGAATGCCAGCAAAAATATGGTGGAACGGGAAAATTTGTTCTTATCGGCAGTCATCTTCAGGGGAAGTCTGATAAGGTATCGGATTTTTTGAAAAAGCAGGGATGTAATTTTACGGTATATCAGGGATTTAGCGGGCCGGATGGTGGGCCAGATGGTGGGATTCCATCTGCTGCTATTTATGATCATACGGGAAAAGTTGTAGAAAAAGGGCATCCGTCTTCTTTGGTTTCGAAGATTCCTATGTATTTAGAGAGAGCGGCGAATGATCCGTTAGAAATCTTGGGAAGTGGATTTTCTCCCTGTACGGGGCTTAATTTAGGAAAAGATTTCCGTGGATTACCAAAATATTTTACGCCTGGAAAATCTTGGAAGAATCCGATGAAAAAATTGGAATCTTTAGGGAAAGGGAAGGGAAGTAAGGAAGGTATTCCTGAGGCAGCTCAAATTCATGAACGGATTTCTAAAAATATAGAGAATGAAATAGAGCACCTTCTTGCTGAAAGAAGTGAGAGGCCTATTTATGCACTTCTGCATCTGACACAGTTAAATAAATCTTTACGTGGCTTACCTCAAGAAAAGAAAGTGAAGGATGCTTTAACGGAGTTACGCAAGGAAAATGGAGTAAGTGCACTACAAAAGTTGTATCAGGAGGGAATGCTTGTCTTAAAACTTAATTCCCAAAATTTAGAACCTAAAAAACGTGATACTTTGAAGGCCAGGGTGGCCAAATTATATGAAAAACTTGAAAAATTTTCAGATTCCGAAGATTATACGGAAGCGTTAAGAGAGGAAGCTCGAACTTTAATGCAGACGCTTGAGAAAGAATTTTCACTGGAAAATTATAAAACCGCGTGATTTAGAGAAAATGTATAAGTGAAGTTTATAAACTTATAAGAGAGAAAGGGTGATTCCGGGTGGTAAACAGGTGATTTACCGCCCGATATTTATATACATAAGTCTTATATAATTTCTTTTTTAGGATTTTGGTTTTATCGAATATATTTGTTTGGGAAACTGCAAAAACATAAATTCAAAATAGAAAAGAAGGGTATACTTTATGGTATAAAGTTTTGTGAAACAGAGAATTTTCCACTTTTAATGGAATTTTAACGGCTGACATTTACTTATCGTTTTATACCTGATACACCTATAATTTTCTATTTTTCTGCTTTTCGTTTTACTAAAATACCTGTTTTTAGAGTCGCATAAAGCGGAAATTGATAGGGCGTTCAGATATAAGAGATAAAGGAGCCAGTTTTTTTTGTGATGCAAAATGTCACAAAATGGGTGATATTTTTAGCTGTGAAGCGATAAAAAACGCAAAATTTGTGGAAAATTTTAAAAAACTTCGAAAAATCTGGCTTTTTTTTAAAAAAATTTGCGGTTTCCCTCTTGTCATTTTTCGCTCTAGGTTTTTTAATCATAGGATACGAAATACGGAAATTTGTTTTTCTCGTAAAATTAATAAAAAACGCGTTTTGGATATTCCTGCTAAAATGTATTTTTTAGTCAGATGAATGGACTTCAGCGAACGTTTTTTGTGCTTTCAGAATTTATTTGGAGAGCACACCATTAATTTTTAATGTCACTTTTTATATTTTTCCCATGGAGGGTTCAAACAAATGGCGAAAGCTACTACAACAAAAAAGCCGATGACGAAATCAGAGATTCAGTCGGCGATCGCGGAGAGTACCGGTTTATCCAAGAAACAGGTCGCGGACGTACTGGAAGGATTAACTGCAGTCATTAAAAAGAGTGTAGGTCCGAAGAGTGCGGGTGCTTTTGTATTTCCGGGTCTGTTTAAAATTGAGAAAAAAGTTGTGCCCGCGAAAAAGGCGCGGAAGAATGTCCCGGATCCCTTTAATCCTGGCCAGACTCGTGATTATCCTGCAAAACCTGCGTCCAGCAAGATAAAGATTCGTCCGTTAAAAGGATTAAAAGACGCGCTTTAATGCAGGACTTCTTTTTTTAGTATAAAACCTCTCGTCTCTAAAAACGGGAGGTTTTTTTATTTTTCGTATTAATATTAGTTCTGAAACTTTTTATACCCGATACACTATAAATTTCCGATTCACCGGCATTTCCCGCGAAACAAAAATCCCTGCCAGATTTCGCCAGACAGGGAAAGGGGAAATACACCGTGCATCGGGTACAAAAGACCTGCCGCCGGTCAAAACGCTCAAAGAAAGCCCGGGTTTTCACTAAATTCCATAATATTTTTGCCGATTCCTAATAAAATATTAAAAATTTCACGAAAAATACCTTCTGCCCGGGCGAATCGGAAAATATCCAGATTCTCCTGTAAATTTCCATTTTATGCCTGCGGTAAACGCAGATATTTCCCGCGAAGCAAAAATCCCTGCCAGATTTCGCCAGACAGGGAAAGGGGAAATACACCGTGCATC
>JAUNBR010000020.1:0-8763 GCA_030527015.1 Planctomycetia bacterium | reverse complement strand
TTATGCCTGCGGTAAACGCAGATATTTCCCGCGAAGCAAAAATCCCTGCCAGATTACGCCAGACAGGGAGAAGGGGAAATACACCGTGTACCAGGTACAAAAAAATTTAATCCCAAAAATCCCTGGAACACCATGAAAAAATAAAAGATTATTGTACACGTGTAAAAATAGAAAAAGGTGAATAGTGGGACTCGAACCCACGACAACCTGAACCACAATCAGGTGCTCTGCCAACTGAACTATATTCACCATATTAATGTCGTGATTTTTGCTGAAAACCACAAGCATAATCTTATTCTACACACAGAACGAAATCTGTCAAGACGGGGTACGCATTTTCGCCGGAAATGGAGTTCACACGATACCGATTCTCTAATGAATTTCTGTTTTCCTATTCATTTAAATTTAAATTAAATAGTCGTATCTTCCAGGATGGATTTTCCGCTTTCCTGTTCCAGAAACAGCACAGCAGAATTATGAGTACGTAAAATACTGGCAGGATTCGCTTCACTAATCGATTCTTCGGTCAGGAGTCTGGAAATCGCTGCGCTTTTTGTCGCCGCTGGCACCACACACACCATATGTTGAGCAGAAAGTAACATGGGAATCGTCAGAGTAATGGCATGTGTAGGAACTGCCTCCAGTGACGCAAAACACCCATCATGAACCTGCTGCCGACGACAAGTTTCGTCCAGCGGTACCACTTTCACCCACTGGCTGTCATGAAAATCCGCCACGGGTGGATCATTAAACGCTAAATGACCATTTTCTCCGATTCCCAGGCAACAAATATCAATTTTTGATTCTCGTAATGAATCACTGTAAACCTGGCACACGCGCCCCGCTTCCGCCAGACTCTGAGCTTCCAAGAGATGAATTTTGCGGAAGGGAACCCGATCAAAGATCGCTTCTTTAAGGAAATTTCCGAAACGCTGGGGCGCATCTGCTTTCAGCGATAAATATTCATCCATATGAAATGCTTCGATTCGTTCCCAGGGAATGTTTGGCAAAGCAACTAAATATTTCAAAATTTCATTTTGAGACGGTGCCGCAGCGAAAATCATTCGTATCGTCTCCTGACGCGTCAGAAGCGCACGAATCAGACCTTCTGTGTAAAGTGCTGCCGCCAGTCCCATACTCTCACGATTTTCAAAAACTCGCCACGCCAATAAGTCTTTTTGTCCACTCTTCAGAAGCATTATTATCCCTTTCCATTAAAATCGGTTAAGAAATTATTTTTACCCGATGTACTATAAATCTCTGCTTCTCGGGGATTTTTACTTTTCCGAAAATATTGGAGAAGCCGGCCGCGAAAAATGGAAATCTAAAGTTAAATCAGTATATATAAATTTACCATATTTTTTTATGATTTGTCAAGTATTTTGTCAAAATATCTGTATCTTTCAATAATTTTTGTTTCACTCAGTTACGGAAGAGCACGTTTTTCACCGAAGTTCACACCAAAGTGCCTTTTTTTCTCCCGGTACTCACAAAAACGACATTTTTGCCACGAAAAATTAATGAAAAAATAAATTTTTGTGTGATAAAGAATTTTCTTTCTATTTTTTATATATGACGTACGATAATCCAGGTAACTATAAATTTCTGCTTCCACAGCATTTTATATCCCCGATACACTACATATTTCCTCTTCACCGGCATTTTTGCTTCGCTGAAAATCCTGTGTTCAGCGCCTCTTTAATGTTTAAGTTGGAAACAATTTATATTTTGTTTGAATATTTTTTCGCCTAAAAAATAAATTCGTGCATTTATTTTCTTTACTGTACTTTCGAAAAATGGACTACTTTTTTGAAGGCCGCTTGAATTTTTAGTTTTTTTTTAAAAAATATAAAATTTTATATTTTTTTGCTTGAAATTTATATTTTTTGATTTATAATTAGGTTTAATGGAATGAAAATCCATAATTGAAAGAATTTTTTATATCTGATACACTATAAATTTTCGCTTCACTCACATTTTTACTTCGCTGAAAATGCCGGTTTTCAGGGCCGCACAAAACGAAAATTTAATGGGAAAACCAAGTATAATTTCAGGAAATGAGAGGGGTTTCTTTATGAAAAATTTCACCCAAATTTTTGTTTTTTTATGTTTTTTATGTTTTCTTCTGACATTTTCAGAAAAATGTCATTCTGCGGAGCTGGATGATACCGTTTCACCGATCTTGTTACACAGTGGCGGTGTGTACGCCGAGACTAAGACTGAGAAATATTCGGATGATGTTATAGTTTTTCCTGCAAATCCTCCTATTGGCACGAAAGAGGGGTTAACCCTTACCGGTTCTTTTAGTACCACTGGTACGGTGAGTCATGTGCCCCGTAGTGATTTCGCCACCCATTTTTATATCGGCCAGACTGGAGAGGAAGGCTCTCGCACGTTAGAATGGGGAAATTTTGTGGGGAGTGGGTATAACAGTGTAACCTATTTTCGTGGAAATACCACGCTTACGACAAATAATTTTAGCTTTGGTGATGCCACCTCCGGAAAGCACACGGTACATATCCAAGATAAAAGCAGCTTGAATGTAACTGGAACTTTAACGGTAGGTAACTCGGGGGAGCTGAACCTCAGTGGTGGAAAAGCGGAGGTCGCGAATTTATGGGTGAAAACGGGCGTCATGAACATTAGTGACGGGGCCGAGCTTACGATTACTGGTGAGAAATTTGCACTGGCCGCGACTAGCGGAAATTCGTATGGAATCGTAAACCAAACTGGCGGTTCTGTAACCGTTAACGCGAATATGGTGTATCTTGGGGAATATTCTTCAAATACCCAGTCGGAATATAATATTAGTGGCGGATCTCTGACGGTCACTGGTAGTCAGGTTCGGCTTGGAAAAGACGGAAAAGGAAAAATGACGGTTTCCGGAGGAAACGTCGTGTTCCAGAATGGCTTACAATTTTCCGCCAACTCAGAGCTTGTTTTAAGTGGTGGTACTTTTGTTGTCGGAAACCGAGTTTCGAAAACTGCTGGTTCTACTATTAAGATTTCTTTTGATGGCGGTACCGTGGGGACATATCAAAACAGTACGTGGGGCAGTGGTTTAATGGATAACAGCTCTACTGTTGAATTTGTTAGCGGAAAGACGACTATTTTTAACACTGAAGGTACAGATTCCGAAAATAACGCCACGGGATATACCATTTCTTTCCGGCCAGGGGCTACTGGTGCGGGAAACATTAAGAAAACCGGGCTGGGCATGCTGGAAATCAAGAACGTGAGTTTTCTTCCGACGGGTAATTTAATTATTGAGAAAGGTACGGTAAAATTAAACAGGGAGACTAGTAGTCAAAACGCTCCTTTTAATGGTGGAACAATAGAAATCGGTAAAGACGGTACGTTAGAAACGGCCTACATCGATTCATTAGGATGGCAGAGTGGCAGTCCGGAAGGAATGACCATTCAAGGAACGCTTGATATTACTGCTGCGCATTTAGCGGTGCATATGCCGGTTTCTATTAAGGGCGGAACCGTTAAGGGAAATGCATTCCGTCTTGGCGGCACACTTACTTCGGAGGGCTCTTCGACGATCACGGCACCCGTATATTTTCAGCAAGTAAATGGGTATGATGGTGGTGAATTTAAAGTTGAAAGTGGTGTTTTGACCATTTCTTCCGCCATTTCGAATTGGAACACTGCCACGGCGGCTCCTTCATACACAAAAACCGGCAAGGGTACTTTAGTACTTTCCGGAGATGCCTCACTGTCTTTTACTGCGGCAGTTGGTGAGACGAAACGGACGGCCGGCACACAGATGGGTGACGTTACCATAAACCCCAGCGCGATATATAATTTCCTTGGTGGCAGTATCGTCGGGGCGGTCGCGAATAACGGTACCTTCGGAATCGAAATAGGAAACTCTTCCATTAAAGGAAGTTATACTCAGGCCGAAGATGCTATTTTTGATCTGGCGATTCAGAAAATCGAGACCGGTAATTATCATTGGGGTACGGTAAATATAGAGGAGGGCACGGTAAATCTGGCGGGACTTCTGGAGCTCGATTTATCTGGTGACTGGAATAATGATGACGTGGGAAAGAGCTTTCAGTTTTTACTTTCCACGAATGAAATTTTGGGTACTTTCGAGAATGAGAATATCCGTTCGAATCTTCCTGACGGTCTGGAATGGATTTTTGAAACCGGTATAAATGAAGGAAAATATTATGGTGCCGTAACGCTCACCGGAAATACTGCCCAAGACACTGCGGTACCGGAACCGGCGACATGGTGCCTGATGCTGCTGAGTCTTGTCGGAATGATATGGTATCGTCGACGAACGGATAAATAAAAGCGCATGAACCAGGTTTTATACCTGATGCACGATATATTTCCGTTTCACTCGCATTTTTGCTTCGCGGAAAATGCCGGCTTTTAGAGCCGCACAAAACGAAATTTTAAATTGGAACCAGTATATAAAATATCAAAACACATCTTCAAAATGGAATGAACATGGAGCAGCGTGTTTCGATCGTTGGAGGAAGGAATTATGAATCGCCTAAAGTCGATTATTTTTGTTTTTTTGTGGATATATTTTCTTTTTACGTTTCCTTTAATCTGGAGTGAAACAAAAAAAACAATTCATCATAAGTTGAGTCAACAACGATGGTCGGAAGGCGAGGAATCCTTATTTCACCTGGACTTTTCGCCGACAGTGCAAATTTCCTGTTTTGATTTCAAGAAAGGAATTCGAGTAGAAAGAATTGCACATTATTTTCCGCTGTCACGCGCGGAAGAAGATGAAGCGGAAACGCCCATCGGAGAATGCCGGGTCGCATTAAATGTTTTCGGGGGACCGGACTCCTCCATTCCATTGACTCCGTTTAACGTCGACGGTGCGATACTGTATCCCAGTTATATTGATATTCGGCTACCGGGTTATGAATCTTATTTCCATAACAATATGAAAGATGTGCCTTTTACCCATCGGCTTTATTGGGGAGACATGTCGGATTCCGAAGCATTTCAACGTCTGAGAAAAATCGTTGAATTCGCCGAGTCTGAAAGAAAAATGAGACAACAAAAAGAGGAAAAATAATGCGTTGGAATCCTTTGCGTCATATTGAATGGAAAATCCTAAAACCTGTTTTTTGCACACCACTTGCAATAATTGCGTGGATTTGTGTCGTTCTTTTGCTGTGGATTTCATCTCACTCGACATGTTGCGACCCTGTGGTGGAATGCAACGTTTTAACCGATTCTTTTTCAGTGCATATCCCGCACGCATCCTGTGAGAAATATTACGCTGTCCGATATTGGTCGATTGATTACACTCTGATGCGTCTCCTTTTTGCGGTTCTCGTTTGCCATGTCGTGACGATATGCTGGAAATGGCGATCGCTTGCCCGCAAAATTTTGCTTGTGACCCTTTCGCTATTTATGTATTTATTTTTCTTTGTTTTTTTAGTCATTCGTGGTTTATTTTAGCGGGGCAATTATACTGTCGCTCATATATAAATTCCGGTTTTGCGCAACGTTTCGCGAGCCGTGGTGCGTAGCTCCGACGGGGGACAATACCCAAAATTCAAACGCAAGGTATTACAAATGAACCCGGTAGAAATTTTCCCCAGTTTGCATAAAATAGACAACTTCCAACCACTAAACAATGCGTTTATCCCCATTTCACCACCGCTTCCGCTTTTTTGTCTCCCATCCCGGAGGAAGCGGAGAGGGTGCGTCTCATATGTCCTGCACGAACGTCGAAAGATGGTGGGGATTTGTTCAAGGGAGGGAATCGTCCACACTTCAGACGATACGGGGCACCTCCTGTCCCAGACTGATTCCTTCGGCGACACGCCTTCATAAGCGTATAATTACCTCGTCTCATCGCACAGGAAACGAACGAAAACAACGTCGCCCGCCACTTCACCTACAACGCCCTTGGCCGCGTGACGTCCGTTCGGCGCCTCAACCATGTCACTGACCGCCAGCCACTTTTGAGCAAAAACACGGCATATTTTTTCTAAAAATTTCATGCGATAATTTGTAATTTTCCATTTTGCCCACTTGACATCATTTCCGCAATTCGTGATAATTATTCTGTCATGCAAATTTTGATAAAACTTTTGTGAAATTTTAAAATGGAAGGAGTGTATGTTTCACGTTATATAATGTGGTTTGTTGTGGGCAATCATGAATAGGAGAAAAAAACATGGAAAACGGGTATCAATTATTATGGACATCTCCTTTCGGCATGGGAGTGAAAGTTTTTTCTTGTCCCGAGATGTGTTTAGAAACTCATTTTTCTCAAATTGTTTACATGGATCTAACCGCATGTAAAATGGAAGAAATTGAAAAAATGAATTTGCAAAAATTTACAAAACTTGAAGAAATATCACTTCCTATGAGCATCCTGGAATTCCCATCGCATATGAAGCAAGAGGGGTGCGTATTTCAACGAGTCTCATTTCAAAAATTTCAAAAAGATCAAATGGAAAATCACTTGGAAACAGTTAATTCTGGAAATTCTAAATGGCACATCAAAACACTAACCCACAATTGCATTCAACTTCATGGTCTGGAATTAGTAAATTACTCACCCTTAGAAATCGAAAAGATATTGATTTATATAAATCATCATTTTAATGGCAAACGAATTGCTTGCATCTTTATAAATATTATCGACCCGCCAAGAATTGTTCGAAAAATTTTCCAAATGAATCAGAATATTACGAAGGTCTCTTTTTTCTGGGATTCTCCAGAAGAAAGGATTGCCGATTGACAAACGCTGCGTCGACGATCATTCTATAAAAACGTGCTTAACATTCTTTGAAACAGATTGTGCAATATTTTAATGGAGAAGGAGCATAGCGCGTTTTTTGAAGTTTCAGATTGCCATTAGAAAACGAACATCTCACTGAATGCGAATGAAAACTTAAAGTGAGGAGAAAACCGGAAAGTGCTTTACCCAACGTGTATTGTCAGCGTTGGATAATTCAAAACCATCAATCGTATGCACCTTTATAGTATGAACTTTGAAAAGCAAGGTAACCACATTTTTATAGGAAAATGAAAGATGATACACTTCATAGGATACATCATAGGGCTTCTGTTTGTCGCCGCTTTTCTATTTCTTACTTGGGTTACGTGGAAACTACTCGGACGCTTTTTTCCAGCCATGTCGTATCCATTACGAGGCATGTTCAGTGGTATTGCATATAGTCTTTGGATTGGCTTGTTCCTTTTATTGTTGTATATATTGTATATTCCAGGTGCTCACAGCGGCGCGGATGAAGGCGAGTTTTTCGTGGGGGCTGCAATTATCCTTTTTTTTGCCGGCCTTCCAAGCTCACTACTCGCGATATTCCTTACACAGATTTTCCTAAAATTTCAATTTTTAATTATATGCGTGCTCTGTCTGATCAACAGTACATTACTCGGACTATTGTTTGGTTTGTTACTAAAATCATCTGCGGGAAATAAAACAAGAACAAAGCATTAAACGTGTCAGGTTAATATTTTGCAGAGATTTGAGTAAAATAGAAAATTTTCGATTTCCCCGCGGCCACACTCACTTTTCTATCTTTCTGCCTCAGAACGCAGTCCGCGCTGTCAGCCGAAGGTAATTGTGTTACGGCGAAGGACGACGTTTCTGTCGGGTAAAATTTCCAAAATTTTCTCGAAAAAACGGTAAAATTTCAGTGTTTTTTATGTATTTCCTTCTTTAGCTCTTGATTTTTATTCCGTCGTATGTTATAATGAAATTATTAATAGTAAGTCAGTCGGACGTTTTCGGAAATTTACAGAAGAGCCATGTTTATTTACGGATAAGTCATAAGAAGTTCGGCCTGTAATTCAGTGAGTGTATCATAGAGGATGGAAAAATGAAGGTAATAATGAAACGCCTGTTTTACGCGATTGTAGCGACTTACTTCCTTGTGCTGGTGCTGACCGGTGGCGGACTAATTATTTTGGACAACAATGATTGTAATTGGAAATTGCAGCCTGAAAGTAGTGACCTTGATTTACATCCCTCCTGCTTTTACGGTGTGAACAACAAAAAAGAGCGCATCTATCGCTTTCCGGGAATTTTTTACTATCAGTTTCGCGATCTTGAGAGCGTTTATAGTGTTTCCTTGTATATTGATGATCTTCCGACAGATGAAGTTTTACACTTAAAAGGAACCATGATTCTTCATCGACCCAACGGCGCAAGCGAAGAATTATCATGGGAAACGGATACTTATGTGGCTGAGAATCTCGGGGGGTTCTGTCACTATTTTGAAGTTCCTCTTGCGAAAACGATTGTGGCTGGCAAGAATTTGTTGTTCGATCGGGTATCCATCGTGTTTACCGCTTCGGATTCAAAAGAAAATACAAATACGTACCGTGCTGAGTATGTGTTGGAGAAACGTGGCTGCGAGGTCAGGGCAAGTTGGCATCTTCTGCCTGACTCCTATTATCCACCCTCCTTCACAGGGTTCTGTCCCTGAGAAAATTTTCATATCCGATGCACTATAAATTGGCACTCCCATGGCATTTTGCTTCACTGAAAATGCCGGGCTTTCAGAGCCGCACGAAACGAAATTTTAAAGTGGAACCAGCATACCTGTAAAAGAATGCAATCATTTTTCATTTCCTCACGACCATATCCTCTTCATCTCCACCCCACTCGGAGAAGGCGAAGAGGGTACATCCCTCTTTTTGCCCTCGGCCGTCTCATTTCCAAAACCGACCGAAACGACCGCACCACCACCTACACCTACGACGCCGCAGGCCGCCTGACCTCAGAAAAATGGCTCGACGAAA
>JAUNBR010000097.1 GCA_030527015.1 Planctomycetia bacterium | reverse complement strand
ATAATACAAAAAAACAGAGACTAAATTTACTTAATAACTTCATGATGTACCTTTATCTTCAAATAGCATCAAATGACATATACCGGTTCCACTTTAAGTTTTCACTTCTCCTGTCCGCCAACAGACAGGCCGGATTTATGCTTTCCTGCCAGCAGCAGGCTTTACTGAAAATGCCTGCTTTCGAGCAGAACAAAACGGAAATTTAAAGTGAAACAGGCTATATTTACAAAATTAACATAAATTATTATACCACAAAAAAATTTTTTTTCTTCAATAAAAATAAAATTTTTAGTAAAATTTCCAACTTTATTTAAAAAAAACCGATATTTTTTCTGTGCGTTTTATTTATTTTCATTAAAATTTACGGACAAATTTTTATACCCGATGTACAACAATTTTCCGCTTCATCAGCATTTTTGCTTCGCTGAGAATGTCTCTTTCAGAGCCGCACAAAACGGAGATTTAAAATGGAGCCAGTATAATTTTCAAAATTCTTTATCTTGATTTATACACAAGAATATTTCCGCATCCTGGCAGAAAAGAATACGCCAAAAACAGCTTTCGTCGGCCTGATGTTTCCCACAAAAAAAGAACCGTGAACGAAGCGCGACGTTTTCGATTTAAGCAAAAACAAAAAAATAAAAAGAAAAAGAGAAATGAAACTTTACACCTCATTTCCTCTCATAAACGGGCCCTCGTTAAATTTCCGTTCATACGATTCTGAAAGCAGACATTTTCAGCAAAACAAAACATTCCCTGCCTGTGTGGGCAGACAATTTATACCCGCGATACATTATAAAATTCCGCTTCCCAGGCATTTTTGCTTCGCTGAAAATGCCTGGTTTTAGAGCCGCACAAAACGAAATTTTAAATTGGAACCAGTATATTCGTGTACCGGGGAAAAACAGGCTCACCGTTCATATCAGTTTAGCCATGCACTGCCGTTATATTTTTCCCCGACTTCCATCTATTGCGGTAATGTATGATATAATAAGAACTGACGCCGAAAACAAAAAGTGCTGCCGTGGAGGGTTCCGGCACGAACGCATGAAAATTTTCCGTAAACGCGCGAAGTTCATAACCCGCCGCACGTGTTTCAGTCGCTGCCACAGGAGTGATATAATACAACCAATCGGTATGATCACTCATCCAGCTAAAATTCGCCACTCCACTGTCTGGCAATATATCTCCCTGCAACTGAGTGAAAAGGTCTTTTCCCTGATCGTCCGTTCCGTCCGCCGTGTAAAATTCTTCCGCGAAGGCCAGTGTTACGTATCCGATTTTCTTTCCGTCTTTTATGTCAAGTCCCGTCAGCGACAGCGTTCCATTTACATAAATATCGAAATTCGCGTCATTCATATTCATGCTTCCCAGCACCACTAATTCATCCCGCGCATGGGCGCTCAGATCCAGCCGAATCGTGCCATTCCGAATGTCATACGTATGCTTATAAATCAGACCTGCATCATCCTTCACTTCACTGTATGTGTTCCCGGTAATTGTCGTCGAGCCATATTTTCCATTATCACCAGGGCTTAAATAAGACTTCAGATCCGTGACTCCTTCATAAGTATGCACCGACTGATCCAGAAAATACGGCGTATATTCTGATCCTAACTCCGTGAAGACCATCGTTCCACCCAAAAAATGTAAATTCGCCGTGGGTCTTGCGTCCGTCGCTAAAGGTTCGTCTTGAGCGCCTATGGAATTCGCCGTCAGTTTTCCACCGACCATTTTCATATCCAAAGTAATTCCCACTCCCACTTCACCACGCTGAAGATTATTTACAAGATACGTACCATCCGTAATAAGAAATATCACATTCGCCACGCCGTATTCCGTTCCATTAAGAATCACATCCGCCGCCGTGAAAGAACCGCCATTCATTTCGAATGTCAGATTCCCAGTCACCTCCATGTCCCCCCCTACTTTCACACTCCCACGCTCAAGCCAAAGCGCGATGGGTTTCGTACGATCATACGTAATAACGCCCGCGGCAGGGTCTATCACCCGGTTTTTCATTTCCACGGTAAGAATTTCATGGTCAAAAGAATTAAAAATGGCATTTCCCGTAATCTCCAGCGTCGGAATGCTTGACGAAGTGACTTCCGAATTAACACTAAACAGTGTTTGTCCCCGCGAGATATAATTACCATCAATAAGAATAGAACCTTCCGAGACGGTGTTAAAAGTAATTTGTCCGGTTTTTGTCGTCGTATTAATGATTTCTCCATCACTATTCACCTCGTTAATGACCACGTCACCCGCCACAAATTCCATATCACCGTGAATTTCATATCGGCTGGTATCTCCCACACGCACCCAGGAATGCCGGCTAATTTTCGTATTACCATCTATTTTTAAAAGCGAATCACCGCCTAAAACCATATTTACATACCCCTCAAAATGTCCCGCATCTTCCACAGAACTCGCGGTTTCCCCAGCGGTATTTATATTAAATTCTGAATCTTGGAGCTGAAGATTAAAATCCGCGTACATATACACCGCCGTCGTGGCCGTTCCCTGATGAATCGTAATTTTACTGTTCGTCGCCGTAAAATTAATATTATCCGCAAATTCCACTCCGTTATCCACCGTCAGCGTGCTGTCCGTCATGTCCATATAAGCATGAGAAATTAAATTTACATTGTTAACATCTCCGAGTTTTAGTGTGTCGGTACGAACCACCGAATTCGTCATTTCCAGCAAACCACGAGTTACTCTCTCGCCCGTGGTGGGAATCCGCGTCGCTTCTTTATACGCAAGATGAATTTCATTCGCGTCCACCGTGGCATTCGAGAGAATCAGCGTTCCCTCCGACCCTCCGGCACGCTCCAGGCCAATCGAGGATTCCGTTTTATATCCGATATACAATTTATCTAAATACAGATTCGCTGAAGCCACATTACTCAGATCCAGCGTTCCCGTGGCGACATTCGAAGTGTCTATATTTTGGTACCCGATATATAAATTCGCCCTGGTTCCTTCCGCCTTTCCCCCTAAATTAAAAATGGCCGTCTTTTCTCCATTTTCATCCAGGCGACAGGTAACTTCATTATGCAGATACGCCATCCGATCATCAATTTCTAATTCTTCCGCCGTCAATAACCGATTTTCTGATTTCCAGTACCCCACATAAAAATTATTGACATTCAGAGTATTCTCACCTGCACCGAAATCGACCGTCGTCTCGTACGCGCTTAAATTCATCCCAAATGATGATGCGACCACCATCTCCGTGGCGGTAATCGTGTTATTCTCTCCAAATTTCACGTCAGCCGCGACAATATATCTTTGATTTCCATGGTTTACTGTACTATCCGTGCTGCTGTATGCCGCTAAATAAACACCGTCCGTGTTTATAGTGACGTTTTTCGTCCCAGAAAAATCCACCGTGGTAATCCCTTCCGTGGAAGTGTAACCCGCGATATCAGAAGATCCCTGAAAATGTTGAAGACTGACATGAAAATTCGTGCCCTTTCCATTTCCGATGGAAACATTATCCCCCGTAACCGTCATCGCCGCGGCTCCATCACGCCCCACTAACAAAGAACCTGCGATTTTAAGATCTCCAGAAACAATGAACTTTCCATAACCGTCCGATGGAAGCACTTTACTTTCTTTGGCAGCAGTGGTATCCCGATACTGCTGCCCAACATAAACAGACGCAGTGGTGGTAAATCCGCCAGTAACCTCCAAATAACCATACCCTGGATTATAATTTACTCGAGGTGTATTGGGATAATGATCGTCAAAACCGACATAAAGATTTTGAGTGAGAGAAAGAGAATCTGCCGTGACTTTCGTTTCGAAATCCTTGAGACCACCAAGAAAAATACCGGTTGCGGTGCCGGAATACTGAGACCAGGAACTATCAGACCAGGAACCGCCATCAGCCTGATTCCAATAAGTCACGGTTCCGTAAACCGCCGGTGGAGGGAAGACTAAAGAGGGAAGGAATGAAAAAACAAAAAATGTCAAAATAATTTTTCTAAATATATTATACATACTCGCATCAAGAAATAATAAAAGGCAGGAAATCGAAAGAATATACTAAACAATAAGTATACCCCCCCCCCCCCCCCGTATTTGTCAAGTACCCCCCACGAAAAATTTCTAAAAAAAATAAAAATTTTTCTACAAAACGGAAAGAAGGGTTATATACCCGATGCACAATAATCTTAGCTTTTCTAAATTTCCTGCGAAAATTACATTCCGGCAGAACCATTTTAAGCACAAAATTAAAGTGAAACCGATATAATATTCATACAGTTTATTTCAAAAACCTGAAAACACCAAAAAAACTTTTCCTCAACACACTTAAATCTTAGGTTTTCCTGGTATCTCAGAAATCCGTACTAAATATCGTGAAAGTAAAAAAATATATACAGGCTCTCCTTTAAATTTCCATTTTATACTGCTCTGAAAGCAGGTATTTTAAGCAAAAAACAAAACATTCTCTGACTGTCAGCAGACAGGGAATGTGGAAATTTATAGTGCATCGGGCATAAATGTTCGTTTTTCCTGTCCGCCGACAGACAGGAGCATTCATAAAAGCCGGCATTTTTTCATCCCTGTTATTTCAGACAGAGAAGCAAAAATGCCGACAAGCAAAAACTATAATGTATCAGACACAAAAATCATCCTCTGACGTGTCTGAAATCACATCATACATTTCCTTGAGCCATCATGGCTTTCGCGACTTTCAGGAAACCAGCGATATTTGCCCCCGCGACGAGATTTCCCTTCTGGCCATATGCCTCCGCAGCCGATGTACACTGGTCATAAATTTTATTCATGATTCCATGTAATTTTGCGTCGACTTCCTCAAAAGTCCAAGACATTCTGGCCGAATTCTGACACATTTCCAGCGCAGAAGTGGCCACACCACCAGCGTTCGCGGCTTTCGCGGGACCGAAAGCGACACCATTTTCCAGAAATGCCTGAATCGCCTCCGGAGTACTCGGCATATTCGCACCTTCACCGACAAATTTCACGCCATTTTTCACCAGCACGGCAGCTTCTTCGCCATTAATTTCATTCTGCGTGGCACATGGCAGCGCAATTTCACACGGAACCGTCCATATTCCTCGGCACCCTTCCGTATACGCCGCAGAACTCCGTACGTCACAGTATTCCTTAATGCGTCCGCGCCGAACTTCCTTAATTTCACGCACCAGCGCCAGGTCTATTCCCGATTCATCGACGATATATCCACAGCTGTCCGACAGAGCGATAACCTTCGCGCCGAGCTGCTGGGCTTTTTGTGTGGCATAAATCGCGACATTTCCAGAACCACTGACGACGACTTTTTTACCGTTCCATTCCGTTCCCGCATCCTGTAACATCCGAGTCACATAATAAATCAGACCGTAACCCGTGGCTTCCGTACGCGCCAGGGAACCGCCCCACTCCAGGCCTTTTCCAGTCAAAACACCGGTAAACGTATTCGAAAGCCGCTTATACTGCCCAAACATAAAACCGACTTCACGTCCTCCCACGCCGATGTCCCCCGCAGGCACATCCGTATCCGGACCGATATGACGAAACAGCTCCGTCATGAAACTCTGACAAAAAGCCATGACTTCTCGATCCGATTTTCCTTTAGGATCAAAATCACTGCCGCCCTTTCCTCCACCGATCGGCGTGGTGGTCAGCGCATTTTTGAAAATCTGCTCAAAACCTAAAAATTTAATAATCCCTAAATAAACGGAAGGATGAAAACGAATTCCGCCTTTATAAGGGCCGATCGCAGAGTTAAACTGAACACGAAAACCACGATTTACCTGAATCTCGCCACGATCGTCCACCCACGGCACCCGAAACATAATCTGTCTTTCCGGCTCTACGATTCTTTCCACAATTTTATTTTTCACAAATTCCGGATGCTTCTCTAAAACCGGCGCAACACACTCCACCACTTCCTGTACCGCCTGATGAAACTCTTTTTCACCAGGATTACGAGAAATTACCTTATCCATCACGGACGCAACATACGGATTCATGATTAACCTTTCAAAAAACAAAATGGACCGAATAATTTAAAGTGTCTTCATAAGCAGTATATGTGTTACAAAAGACACCACTACAAAATATATCGCGGAACATTTTACTCGCAGAGCCCTATCAGAAAAAGGGGGACTATGACCGTTTTCTGCAATTTATTAAAAGAAAAGTAAAGAAAAGATGGAATTTTAACCTAAAATTTTTAAAAAGGAAAAATATTAAAAAAAATATCATTATAAGAAAAAGTTAAAATCCACAAAAAACATTATATACCCGATGCATTATAAATTTCCGCTTCTCCGGCATTTTACTTCGCTGAAAATGCCTGCTTTCAGAGCCACACAAAACGGAAATTTAAAGTGAGACCAGTATAAAATAAATAATAATTCTCTCACAATTTTCACAAAAGTGGAGATGAAACCCTTATATTCTAGACAAAAACTGTACTTAATTTGGCGTCACAATTAACTCGATTCGATAATTTTTCGCAGCACCATCTTCAGAATTATTCGAGACTAAAGGCCTTCCTGTTCCACAAGCACTGACTGAAATCTGTTCACGCTGAAAGATATTTTCGTTCGTCAAAACATTATAAACCATCATCGCCTGTGAAGCGGTCTGATCCATTTTCGACTGGAACTGTGAGCTGGTCTGCTGAAGTGTATTCGCATGGGACTCTATCACGATTTTCTGTCCGGGATAATGCTGAGCGACCTGCCCTGCGACCTGGCGCAAAAGCAGTAATCCGTGTGGAGTAAACTGATCACCACCACGCTCAAAAAGCGTCGCGCCGGGAATGGAAATGTAAATATTCCCCTTTTCGACTCGCGTCGCGGCACCAGAAAAAACCGGTGTTTCAAGATTCGTCAGGCTAATATTCGGCTCGATGGAAATTCCCCCCTGCCGCTCCAGTGCCTGAGAAAGTTCATTTATACGTTTATCCAGGGCCGACTTTTCCTGCTGAGCGATCGCCAATTTTTCCGTCGTTTCACCGAGCTGTTTACGCACCAGCGCCACTTCATCCTGTAAAATAAGCATCTGCTGTTTATTTGCCGCCAGCTCCACGGTCACATTATTATTCGCACGTTCTAAATCACTGTTTCTGTCCCGCAGTGACGCATACTGATTCGATAAAGCGGTTTTTTCACGCTCCAGATCCGATAATTGCCCCTGCCGAGTCAGCGAGTTATTCGCGCAGCCCGAAAGAGTCAGTGAAAATATTAAAAGGTACGCCCCCACGTTTTTGAATGTCAGGAACGAATATTTTCGGAATAAAAATTTTTCCATAAGGCACCCAGCCAGAAAATATTAAAACACAAAAAATTACGATTATCCATTTCATTTATAATTTAAAATTGTGAACGACGCAAGAGGGAAATTTAAATAAGTTCTAAAAATAAATAAAAAATCTGTTTTATCCATCCGGCTGAATGAAAAATTTCAAAACTTCAGCATTTTCCCATACGGTAAAATCCGACTAAATTTAGGAAATATTCATAATTTTCCACCGATTTTAGTGAATTTTAAACCCGATGCACGATAAAATTCCACTTCCCCAGCATTTTTGTTTCGCTGAAATGGAGTGTAAATTTTTTCTTTTCCTGCAGAAATGAAAATATAAACCAAAATCAGTATATATCCTTTTTTTCTTAAAACACAGTTTCTCCAAATAAATTTTTGATTTTCACAGTCTCTGGAACAGGAAAATCCATTCTCGCCGCTTGACAGCGAAATCTTTCTGGATATACTCCAAAATGACGTGTGATTTCTTTTTTATTATTTTTATATCCGACACACGATAAATTTCCGCTTTCCCGGCATTTTTGTTTCGCAGAAAATGTCTGCGTTCAGAACCATGTAAAACGGTAATTTAAAGAGAATCCGTATATATAATATAAAAGAGAAACGTTTTACATGATTTTTGTAGATATTTTTAAATAAAAGGACTCCGAAAATGTCAAAATGTACGATCGGCCTTATGGGACTGGCCGTTATGGGGCAAAATCTTGTTCTGAATATGGAAGATCACGGTTTTCGTGTCGCGGTATTTAATCGCACGACATCCAAAATAGATGATTTTATGAATTCACCAGAAGTAGCGGGAAAAAATAGACAAATTGTCCCCTGTTATTCCCTGAAAGAATTGGTGGAAAATCTGGAGCGTCCGCGAAAAGTAATGCTGATGATTCAGTCGAAAGATCCGGTACCGGCACCGGAAGTGGCCTTATATCCCAAAAACGCGGCGGTGGACGCGGTAATCGAAGAACTTCTTACACTTCTGGAACCGGGTGACATTATTATAGATGGTGGAAATACTCATTATAAAGACACCGAGCGGCGCACAAAATATGTAGAGTCGAAAGGTCTGCTTTATATCGGCACAGGTGTTTCCGGAGGCGAAGAAGGAGCACGAAAAGGTCCGAGCATGATGCCCGGAGGCTCTCCAGAAGCATGGCCGGCCGTAAAAGAAATTTTTCAGGCCATCAGCGCAAAAGTCGGAGCGAATCACGATATTCCCTGCGCAGACTGGGTAGGCGCGCGCGGAGCCGGGCATTACGTGAAAATGGTACATAATGGAATCGAATATGGTGACATGCAGTTAATCTGTGAGGCGTACTGGTTACTGAAGCACATCCTGGGATTAACGAACGACGAACTGTATGACGTTTTCGCGGAATGGAATAAAGGAGAGCTGGACAGTTATTTAATTGAAATCACGCGGGACATTTTCAGCGTAAAAGACGAAAAAACGGGAAATGGCCTGGTGGATATGATTTTAGATACCGCAGGCGCAAAAGGCACAGGGAAATGGATGAGCCAGCTGGCTCTGGATCTCGGAGTTCCGAGTACGCTGGTTACGGAAGCGGTGTATGCCCGTTCTTTATCCGCATTAAAAGATTCCCGTGTGGAAGCGTCAAAAATCCTTCCCGGCCCAAAAGAAATTCCCGCTTTTACCGGAGACAAAAAGGCGTTTATTGAAGCAGTTCGAAAAGCACTTTACGCTTCTAAAATCTGCTCTTATGCTCAGGGTTATGTTCAGATGCGACATGCGGCGCAGGCGGAAGGCTGGGAATTAAATTATGGACAAATTGCCCTGCTCTGGCGCGGCGGATGCATTATTCGCGCGGTATTCCTGCAGAGAATAAAAGATGCTTTCGATAAAAATCCGAATTTAGATAACCTCCTGCTGGACGAATATTTCCGTCAGCAGGTTACAGATGCCCAGGAAGCATGGAGAGAAGTCGTTACAGCCGCCATTACGCACGGAATTCCCGCACCGGGAATTACTGGCGCTCTGGCGTATTACGACGGATTCCGCAGCGCGAATCTTCCCGCGAATCTGTTACAGGCACAGCGCGATTATTTCGGTGCTCACACTTATCGTCGCACGGATGACCCCGCCGGTGAAGTCTGTCATACAGAATGGATCCAGCTGAGGAAAAAACCGGAATAATTCTTGGAGCACCCCATAAATACATAACTTCATCGTTTACAGGGCGGCGTGACTAAAAGGACATGACGCCCTGTTTTTCTGCTCTTATTTTATGACTTCTTTTTCGTCAGACCTTCATCTTCAGACACTCTGAATTATACTCGACGCACGATAAAATTCCGCTTTCCAGCATTTTTATACCCCGATACAGTACAAAATTTTGCTTCCCAGGCATTTTGCTTCACTAAAAATACCTTTTTTCTGAACCACAAAAAACGGAAATTTTAAATGGAACCAGTATAAAAAAAGATTCTGACCGTTTTCTCAGATCAGAATCTTTCATTAAACTTCCATGAATCCCCCTAAAACGTGCCGATAAAGCTCAGCGTGCTTCCATATACGGCAGCCACAGGGGCATTTCATATTTTAAGCCCGGCGGTGACCACGGTAAAACCGCACTCCGACGAACGCCATCCCCAGCAGCAGAAGAATTATCGTCGAAGGTTCCGGTACGTCCACGACATTATGAATAGTCGCGTGAAGACCTAATACATATCCATCAGACACATTATCCAAATACAGGAAATCCCAGGAAACCTCTCCTATAAAATTATACTGGATATTTTCTATCGATTTACCCATATCATCAGAAATAGAGTAAGTACTCTGTCCGTTATTCAGCGATATTAACACTGCGGTAAATTGATCAAGAAAATCGTTTTTAGAGTATACAAGAGGAAAGAAAAAACCGTTCAGATCGGTTTTCGACATTTCCCTTCCGCCAAAATCTAAACGGAAATTTGCGGAATCCGTGTCGATCGTAACGGTGCCACTCTGAACCATGGTCGAATTCAAAACGTCTCCATACCCTGGTATATTCTCTATAATTACGTGAGAAAGCTGGTCGCCATAAAGATTGTAGTTGGTTATGACATCCGTACGGACAAGCTCCAGTGTGCTGGCGATGGAAACATTTACTGTCGAGTTGGAATCGGACGGACGAGTCACTGCCAGCTGAACGGTCCCTTCTTTAACATTTAATATGTTATTTGAAAAGCCAGAAAAATTCATATTGTTAGATAATCTCAGCGTACCAGCACCGGTTTTATCTATCGTATTACTGCCGTTATATAACTGTGCCTGAATGTCTAGCGTACTGTTTTCGGCGACATTAAATTCCACAGTTTTTCCGTTCAGGTTTAACCATCCAGTTCCATTAATCACATTTTTTGTCACATTTTCCGCGGTGCCTGCGACAGTCGAAACTGTCGTGTTTTCAGCAAAATAGAAATTCCCATTCGTCGTGAAGGTACCTCCCCCCGTACCGAACTGAAGGGCGTTAGCAGAATTTACACCCATCTGACTGTCGGTACTTGTAGCATATGTCAGCGTGGCACCATGATTAATCTGAAGACTGCCAACTCCATCTGCAAGATTCACATTCGTCGGTATGAAATGAAACACACCACCGTTCGCCACTAAATTCGTGGTTCCCGCTTCGACGGTATACGTCCCTGTGAAATTCAGAATTCCCTCACCAGTTTTAGTTAAATTAGGAGAGTATGCTCCATCAGAGACATTATTCTGATA
>JAUNBR010000019.1:37171-52839 GCA_030527015.1 Planctomycetia bacterium | reverse complement strand
TTTCTGTTTTTTTCTGTTTTTTGTTTACGTTTTACACTCCACGTTTCCGTTCTCTTTCTGTCCGCTTTTTTTGTTTTGATTTCCTGTTTTTCACTTTCTAAAATTTCTTGATTTTCTGATTTTCACGTATGTTTTCCTCACGTTTTGGTATTACGACTCTCGGATACCACTAATTTTGGCTTCTAACTATTTTTTTCACGTCACGAAATTACTCAAAAGTAGACAGCGCATCCGCCTTTTTATACCCGATGCACGATAAAATTAATCTGTGTGGCCAAATCACGTAAAAACTTTTATATCCGATGCACGATAAAATTCCGATTTCCCGGCATTTTTGTTTCGCTGAAAATGCCCGGCTTTAAGAGCCGTACAAAACGGAAATTAAAGTGGAAACAGTATATACGTAAATCATTTCTCCTATGAAAAAACCGACTAATATTTATTTCATACACCATGAATCATCGTCAGAAGCATTTTGAATGGTGTTACCGCTTTAATCGCATGAGGGACGTGAGCAGGCATAATGATCCACTGTGGAGAAAGTAAAATCAATTTTTCTTCCCCAATATAAATTTCCGCCTCTCCTTCCAGACCTTCCAGTACTGCGTGAAATGGTGATGTGTGTTCACTCAGACCCTGTCTCGCATCAAAAGAAAAAAGGGTGATATTTCCCGCTTCATTTTTCAAAATCTGTTTACTTACCACACCTTCCGGTTCATAATCCACCATTTCTGCCAGATTAAGCAGCGTCCCTTTTTTAAAAATTTCATCCATTTTTTACTCCTTATGAAAATCAGAAAACCTAATTTAGTGGATATTCCATAAAACTTTTATTTTACGTATGTTTTATGAAACATATACTGGTCCCGCTTTAATTTCTGTTTTGTGAGGCGCTGAAAACAGGCGTTTTCAGCGAAACTAAATGCTGGAGAAGCGAAATTTTATAGTGAATCGGGTATATAATGCATTTTTCGTGTCCACATACGAAACGATTCTTTCGAAAGAGTGAGAAAGCTTAAAAACATTCGTACGATTTACTTATAAAATATACCAGAACGTACATCTTTATTATTTTATATCCAGAAGCAAATTAAGAATTTTATTAGAAATAAAGTTTATTCTCGACGTATGATCATTTATTCGTTTCTCAGTCATGGCAGACAGACTGAAAAAATGCTGGCAGCCAGCATCATGCCAAACAGAAATTTAGATAAATAAAAATTTTTCAGATACAAAATATATTTCGCAGGTCCCTCTTTAAAATGAAATGATTCCTGATTTAAAACACGGCATTTTTAGCGAAATACCTGGTTCCACTTTAAATTTCCGTTTTGTACGGTTCTGAAAGCAGGCACTTTCAGCGAAACAAAATGCCGGGGAAGCGGAAATTTATAGTGCGTACTGGAGATAAAACCGTTTTTATTTTGTTACTTTCTACAAAAATTGACGACAGAACGCCTCCACTTCTCGTGCTGTATCCTCTGGATTTTCCAGCGGAGCCAAGTGTCCTGCATCAGGGATTTCCACATAAACCGCACCAGGCATCTCGGCCACGAGTTCCCGCATACGTTCTGGCGGAGAAAGAACGTCCATACTTCCTGATAAAACCAGCACAGGCAGATTCATACATTTTACCATTTCACGAAAATCACGCCGCATTCCCAGACCACGCGCGGCAGCCGCCACTCCCCGAGGTGCATTTTCTTCCACCATCCGCCGATAATGAGCCACCACCTCCGGTTTTTCCAGAACGGTTTTCTGCGCAAGAATATTTCCTATCATCGCTTCCGCAAGAAACGCGGTTCCCTCTTTCAGCACACGCTGAGCCGTTCTCTCCCTGTTTTCCGCAGCCTGCGGCGTATCACAGCCAGCATTCGAATCACATAAAATAATACCATACAGCCGATCCGCATGACGCTTCCAAAACTCCCAGCCTATATATCCTCCCATGGACAGACCGCAAAATACACATTTCTTAATTCCCTGCATGTCAAGAAAATTTGCCAAATCATCCGCAAATTCTGCCATCATAACCACATCCGCCACCGGCTGCGGATTCTTCCCCATTCCCCGTAAATCTGGTGCAATTATACGGAAATCTTCTGAAATTCTCTCCGCCAAAACATCCCACATGGTATGATCGAACGGAAATCCATGTACACATAAAATGGGTAAACCTGAACCAGAATCCAAAAAATATTTTTCGTTACTCATATAAAAAACTCTCTGCAAAAAGATTTTGTTAAACTGTCAGCCACAGATATTTACGCCATTTTCATTTAAAGTTTAAATTTTCTCTGAAAGAAAAATAAACTGGCATTACTTATGCTGGTGCCACTTTAAATTTCCGTTTTGTGCCGCTCTGAAAGCAGACATTTTCAGCGAAGCAAAACGCCGGAGAAACGGAATTTTATAGTATATCGGGTATAAAATCCCGTTTTTTCGGATCTGAACGCTAGCATTTTCAGCTCAGTCTGCCTGGAAGGAAAATAAAAATACCAGAAAAGTGGAATTTTATAGTGCATCGGGGATTAAAAATGACTTTTCCCCAGCAAAACTTAAAGCACCAGTAACTCCAGCGCCCAAAAACCGTACGCCACAGGCGCGGCAAGTAATAAAGAATCCATAATGTCCAAAATTCCTCCGAAACCTGGCATCATGCTGCTGGTATCCTTCACTTCTGCATCCCGTTTCAGAATCGATTCAGCCAAATCACCGATCATTCCCACGAAACCCAGCGCAGCTCCATAACATAACCACTCCGGTGCCGGCACCCACTGCACGGGCACTCCCTGACATTTTGGAATAATGATTCCTAAACACACCCATGCTGTAAGACATGCAAAAAATATGGCTCCCACCGCGCCTTCCACCGTCTTTCCCGGACTTAACCCTGGTGCCATTTTATTCCGGCCAAACATTTTTCCCACCGTAAATGCCCCTATATCTCCCATTTTCACGATCGCCACGAAAGAAACGAGTGCCATAATCCCAAAAACCAGGCGAATCAGGGTAAAAAATGTGAAAAAAAGCCCGATATAAACCATAACAAAAACCGTATATGAAATACGTATATTTATATTATCTGGCCGCACGTAATGATAAATTTCCACAAGAAACACTAAAATAACGGCTAAAGCGAATGCTGATAATGCCCAGTTTCCAGGCGTTAACTGTTCCAGCTGATTTAAAAGTCCCTGGCTGACATGAGACATTTCATGTCCCCGCGTGACAGAAAGATCATCTCCCATTATCCGAGGAAGGACAAAAGAACCCCAGCCGCTGAATGTGATCAGCAGAATCCCAAAATACGTAATCGCGGGAACAGGAAAGACATGATTTCGCCGAGCCAGGTTTAACATTTCGCGACAACATAATATGGCCAGCAGCACCATCACAGGAAATAATGCGATTCCTGGAATGCTGGTCATTTTTTCCAGAGCCCAATCTAAATAAAACAGACATAAAAAAGAAATACCAAAAATGGTACCTATCAATAAACGCCAGCCAAGCATAAATGACCCTTATTTACTGAAAACAAAAACACAAATCCAGTTCTATTTTTGATAACAGGACAAAACGACATTTTCGGAAATTTCATCCCATTTAAGTTTAATTTGCCCAATTAAACACACAGTTATTAATACGTATTTATTAATACGTAATCTCTCCTCACGACGTTTTTTAGATCATAAACACCCCATAAAATGATCCATTTTTCATTATTTTACGCAATAAAAATACTCTTAAGTTTTTAAAAAACGGCGTTTCCTATTTAGCACATTCATATAATTCTATACTTGTTCCACTTTAAATTTCCGTTTTGTGCGGCCCTAAAAGCAGGTATTTTCAGCTCAGCCTGCTCTGCTGACAGGGAAATAATACTGGAGAAGTGGAAATTTATAGTGTATCGGATATAAATAGTCATACTATTTTAGATTTCCGCTTTTAAAACCGGCGTCAGAGCTACGCACCTCGGTTCCCGTGTTCTCGTGAAAACGGAAATTTAAAGTGGAACCAGGTATAATTTTATCGTTTCATCAGGTGTTTTACCGTACGCAGCATTATGCCAGCAGATAACAAAACTTCAGCCAGACGAAATCTAAAAAATAATCGTACCAGTACGATAATTTCCCATCTTTATGATTTTTCCAATAATTTTTACTCTTTAAAATATAACTCATTTCGACACGAAAGTCCAGCGGAAGTAAAAAAGTTTTTATTTTTAGTCTAAAAATATTTTATGAAATAATTTAAAATTTTCTGATTTTACTTAAATATTACCTTCTTTACAGAGATTACATCCCTGACACGCATTAAATTTTAAACATATATTAATTTATGTAAAATTTCCGTTTTCTGCTGCGTAAACATAATATATTTCACATATTTTCACGAAAAAAACTGAATCCTCAGTGCGACTAATTTAAAAGCCTTATATACCCGATGCACTATAAAAATTCCGCTTTTCCTGCATTTTTACTTCGCCGAAAATGCCTGCGTTTAGAGCTGCAAAAAAACTAAAATTTAAAATGGAACCAGTATAATTAAACCTTTTATAAAAAATTTTTAATTTTCTGGTAAAAGATACGGTTTTATCCAGTTGACGAAAATGACATGATGACATAAAATATATCATACTTCCATTTTAATTTTTTGCCTTATGTGGGCACGGAAACGAAACTTTCCAGCCAGGCAAAATTCCTATATGTATTAAAATATTTCATAGGATGCCTGAAATATATTAATTTCCGTTTTGTGCGGCTCTGAAAACAGGTATTTTCGGCGAAGTAAAAATGCAAGAAAAGCGGAATTTTATAGTGTATCGGATATAAAACCGGTCGGCATATGATTTTATAAAACATAATCTATAATTTTCATGTTCACCTCCCGGTCACACTTCTCGTCATACAGATGCATTTCACTCGTTTCGCCCCAAAATTCCATTTTTCTCATGCATAAAATCAGATGTCATGAACGCATAAAACAAAATTCTAAAGTGGTACCTGGCATCCTATTATTTAAATATCCTGACATTTTGATTTATATATTAAGTTTTTCAAAAAATACTCATAAATTTTAAATCTGACATTTTTTCATAAAAAATTCCGACAATTATCATCATAACACGTAATAAATTTAATAGTAATACATAATCATATCAAAAATTATATTAACATTCGATTCATAATAAATTTCCGCATTTCTGTACACAGATAGATAACCCACACCTTATGATGTTTAAAAAATCGAGTTTTGCGTTATTTAAACGGAAATTTAAAGTAAAAACCGACATAAAAGTACAGTATTTTTGTTTTAACCCACGAGTTTTCCCATGAAATTAAACCGTTTTTTATTTACAGTTTTTGCGCTGACTCTCGCTCTGATTATCGGCGAAACCACGTCCGTATCCTTTCTGCCGATTTCTTCTCATGGAAATTATGTCCATGCAGAAATTCAGGAGCCGGATAAACGCGATCAAAATATCACCATTTTAGTGACCCGTTTATTACGTCATGAGCATATTTCGAAACGTCCGATCGATCAAGAAATCGCGGAGCGCACTATTTCGAATCTTTTGAAAGCGCTGGATCCGCAAAAATTATATTTTTATGACAGTGATGTAAAAATTTTTGAAGCACAGAAGAAGAATCTTCCCGGCTGGTTCGAAGAAGGACACATTCAATTTGCGTATGTCGTTTTCAAAACTTATCTGGCGAGAATGGATAAGCGGACAGAGGTAATGCTCGAATTATTAAAAGAACCGATCGATTTTACGGTAAATGAAGAAATGGTTACGGACCGTGACTTACTGACTTACCCTAAAACGGAGGCAGAAGCTCGGGAACGGTTACGAAAACGGGTAAAGTATGATTTACTCCTGCTTCAGATGGATGATTTACTGGATCAGAAGAAAAAAGATAATCAGAAAGACGCGGAAAAGGATGCGGTCCAGGCCAGCGATAAACCTGCGGAGACGCAGAGTGCCGAAGATACACAAAACGCCGAAGATTCACAGGAATCTGACGCGGCCGTTTCTGCGAAAGAGGAAGAAGAAGAAGAAGAAGCGAAAACACCAGAGCAGAAGCATAAGGAAGCGATCGAAAAATTAGCGAAACGGTACACCAGTCTCCAAAAGAGGATGCACCAGATCAGTGATGATGATTTATTGGAAATTTATCTCACTTCCATGACTTCCAGTTTTGATCCGCACACATCTTATATGTCTCCCAGCACGCTGGAAAATTTTGAAATCGCCATGCGTCTGGAGCTGGATGGTATCGGCGCGTCTTTACAGTCGGAAGATGGTTATGTCGTGGTTCGGCATCTTGTTCCTGGCGGAGCGGCAGATAAAGAAGGTTCTCTTAAAATCGACGATAAAATTTGTGGTGTGGGTCAGGGAGTGGATGGACCGATCGAAGATATCGTCGACATGAAACTGGATGATGTCGTGAAAAAAGTGCGTGGTAAGCAGGGAACGATCGTCCGTCTGGAAGTAATTCCTGCCTCGGGCGGCGCGAAAAAAATCGTGCAGATTACCCGTGCAAAAATTGAATTAAAGGACAGTGAAGCGAACGGTACTATTTTTGATGCTGGCAAAAAAGAAGACGGCACGCCCTATAAAATTGGCGTCATTAATCTTCCCAGTTTTTATATGGATATGCAGGGAGCCCGAAACGGCAGCGATTATAAGAGCACGACGCGGGACGTTCAGAAAATTCTTGATAACTTTAAGAAAAATCACGTAGACGCGGTGGTTCTTGACCTGCGAAATAATGGCGGCGGTTCACTGCAGGAAGCCATCAGTTTAACGGGTCTGTTTATCCGCACGGGAACTGTCGTTCAGGTAAAAGATGCTTACGGTAATGTAATGCCGTATAATGACACCGATCCAGGAATCGCCTGGGCAGGGCCTCTGGTGGTGGTGATTAATAAATTTAGTGCCAGTGCTAGTGAAATTCTCGCTGGTGCGATTCAGGATTATAATCGTGGTATTATTATCGGAGATAAAACCACTCATGGAAAAGGAACGGTTCAGACGCTGGATGATATCGGCAGAAAACTCATTCCTCTGCCGAATGCGATTAAACTGGGTGCGCTGAAGGTTACCATGCAGCAGTTTTATCGTCCTCTGGGAGACAGCACCCAGTTCCGCGGTGTGGAATCAGATATAGAGATTCCTGCCATTACCACACATATGGATGTCGGTGAAGGAGATCTGGATTACGCCATGCCTTTTGACCGCATTCCTGCTCAGAAAATTGACGATTATGGCTTAATGAATACGAATGCTGTAAAAGCGCTGAGTGAAAACTCACAAAAACGTATCGCCGAATCGGAAGATTTCCAGAAACTGTCGAAACGAATCGACATTTATTGTGAAATGAAAGAACGAAAATCGGTCACTCTGAACGCAGAGAAATTTTTGGCTGAGCGTTCCGGCATGATCGACGAAGAAGAGAAGAAGCTGGAAGAACGGATCGTCCGCAGCGCGAATGAAATTACCCGAGATTATTATATGGATGAGATCCTGAATATTACTCAGGATTATATGCGTGCATTCAGAAAATAAGACGGTAATACTCTGTTATTCACCGATTCTCTTTTATCCGGAGCCTTTTATACCAGAAGCACGATAAATTTCCGCTTTCAGACATTTTTATAACCGAAGCAAAAATTCCGCTTCTCCGGTATTTTTGCTTCGGTGAAAATGCCTGCGCTCAGAACTGTATAAAAAGGAAACTGTATGGTTCGCTAAAAATGTCGGCTTTAAGAACTGCGTAAAGCGGAAATTTAAAGGAGAACCTGTATAAATACGAAACACTGTAAAGTTTCGCTGCCAAGTTTTACTGCACTTTATTTTCACGAAAATGCTGATTTCTTGTCATACAAAAATCAGCATTTTTATACCCGACGCACTATGAATTTCCGCTTCCTCGGCATTTTGTTTCGCTGAAAATACCTGCGTTCAGAGCCGCATAAAAAGGGGATTTAAAGTAAAACCAGATATTATGGAGAAATGACATATGCCACTCGAATATTTCACAGTGGAGCAGCTGGCGACATACCTGCACTTTCAGACACAGCAGGTACAGCGGCTGGCGGAACGGGGAAAAATTCCAGCAAAACGTGTCGGTGGAGAATGGCGTTTTTCAAAAAGCGAAATCCATCACTGGCTGGAGGAAAAAATTGGCCTGGCGGATGAGGATGAGTTACGCAGTATGCAGCATGCGCTGGACAGCGTGCAATTAGTGAATCCTCCGGAAGATATGGCCATTTCTGAAATGTTACTTCCTTCGACCATTCAGGTTCCGCTGCCAGGACGGTCTCCGCACTCCGTAATTGACGCGATCGTGGATCTCGCCATGCGCAGCGGAGAATTATGGGACGAAGAACGGATGAAAGAGGCTGTGCGAGAACGAGAGAACATGTATCCCACGGCGATGGAAAATGGTGTGGCACTTTTACATCCACGGCGTCCTTTAACAAATATTTTGGGCGGACCTTTTCTGGCGCTGGGGCGTACGCTGCACGGAGTGCCATTTTCTCATACTGGCGTTCTGACGGATATTTTTTTCCTCATCTGTTCCACGACAGATCATCAGCATCTGCGTACTTTAGCGCGCCTGAGTCGTATTATTACCACAGACGGGTTTCTGCCTGCTTTAAGGGAGCTGGAAGAACCCATGGATATTATTAAACTGTTTCGCGAAACAGAAGAAAATTTATCCATTTAATTTCTTTCATTCTTTTGGTTCGGCTTAACTTTTATCTTAGGCACGATAATGAACCTCTCAGATATTTTACCTCGTGGAAAATATCTGAGCCCGGATCACAAAAGATGTGAAAACTCGTCGTGCATCTGAAATAAAAAATCTGGATGTAAGGAAAAAAATCTGGATATTTATACCCGATACACTATAAAATTCCGCTTCCCCGGCACTTTACTTCGCTGAAAATGCCTGCTTTCAGTTCCGCAAAAAACTGAAATTTAAAGTGGAACCAGTATTACCAGGAGAAATTATGAATCAGACATATACGGCAGCGGATTTTCATGTGAATCCGCTTATGTTTTATTATGAAGTCACGCAGGCCTGTGACTTACAGTGTAAACACTGTCGCGCCAGTGCTCAGGAAAATGCGGCACCAGATGAATTAACACACACGCAGTCACTGGCGTTAATTGACGAAGTGGCATCTTTTCCTCGGAAGCCGAATCTCTGTTTCACGGGTGGAGATCCACTAAAACGAGAAGATATTTTTGACCTTATCCGTTATGCGGCACAGAAGGAAATTTCTGTCGCTTTAACCCCCTCCGCGACTCCTCTGGCGACTTATGACGCGCTGGAAAAGGCAAAAAAAGCAGGAGTTCGGGCACTGGGGCTCAGTTTAGATGGCGCGGACGCAGAAATCCATGACGCCTTTCGTGGCTGGTCAGGAAGTTTTCAGCGCACGATGGAACTGCTGGATTATGCCTGGGATCTTCATCTGCCCGTACAGATTAACACTTCCATTACCAAAAGAAATGTACATCAGATCGACGAAATCGCTGAGCTTCTGGCGGTACGAGGAATCGCCATGTGGTCTGTCTTTTTTCTTGTACCGGTCGGAAGAGGAACGGAAGAAACGCGCATTTCTCCGGAAGAATACATAACGGTTTTCGAAAAACTCTGGAAACATGCGCAGACAAAACCTTTTGGTGTTAAAACCACCGAAGCGCCACATTATCGCCGATATGTTCTGCAGCAGGGAGGAAATCCTCTGGCTCCACCAAAAACTGGAGGAAGTTTTGCCGCCAATTTAAAATTTTCTTCCGACGAACAAAAAAAGAATGAGACCGTTTTACCTTCAGCAAAAACAGGACGTGGGCAGGGTTACCGAGCTCCGCTGGGCATTACGGACGGGCGTGGGATTATGTTCGTGGGACATAATGGCATTATTTTCCCCGCGGGTTTCCTTCCCGTGGAATGTGGCCGCTTTCCGGAAAATTCTGTCGTGGAAACGTATCAGAAACACCCTGTTTTTCAGGCTTTACAGAATCCGGATAATTATAAAGGGATCTGTGGTAAATGTCCTGACCGCTTTCTTTGCGGGGGAAGTCGTGCCAGGGCATACGCAGTTACAGGTGATTATCTGGGAGCTGAGCCAGACTGTCTTTTCGAGAAAATTTCAGAGTAAATTATTTTTATACCCGACGTGTTATAAATTTTCGCTTTTCAGGTATTTTTGTTTTCCAGATATTTTTGTTTCGCTGTCCGCAGGCAGTAATTTTTGCCTTTCTGACGGTGGCAGACGGAAATAAAATGTCTGTTCTTTAAACCGCAAAAAACGGAAATTTAAAGTAAAATCAGAAAGTAAAACGGTATTTATTCCGATATAAAAATTCACTCCTTCCACATTTCGCGATTACATAAAATGCCTGCTTTTATGACCGCGAAAAATTAAAATTTAAGATAAAACCAGAAGAAATTTTGATTTCCCATGCCCATTCTTGAAGTTAAGCATTTAAAAGTTCGTTTTCGTCAGGAGAATCGTTCTGCCACGGATCCTTCTCGGGAGGTTCATGCGGTAAATGACGTTTCTTTTCATCTCAAAAAAGGTGAAACGCTGGGAATCGTGGGGGAATCTGGTTCTGGAAAATCGGTTACGAATCTTTCTTTAATGGGTCTGGTTCCAGATCCGCCGGGAAAAGTCACCGGAGGAGAAGCATTTTTTGATGGCCAGGATTTACTAAAACTCACACGGTCTGAAATGGCAGAGATTCGTGGGAACCGAATCGCGATGGTTTTTCAGGATCCCATGACTTCCTTAAATCCATTCTTAACCGTATCCCAGCAGATGACAGAAATCACACGGCGTCATTTAAAATTTTCACAAAAGGAAGCTCGTGAACACGCGGTGGAAATATTAAAAAGCGTAGGTATTCCCGCCGCGGAACGAAGAATTGACGATTATCCGCACCAGATGTCTGGTGGAATGCGTCAGCGAATCGTAATCGCCATGGCCATTTCGTGCCAGCCAGAATTATTGATCGCAGATGAACCGACCACCGCGCTGGACGTCACGATTCAGGCGCAGATACTCGATTTATTACGTGATTTACAACAAAAAAATCGTATGGCCATTACGCTCATCACGCACGATCTGGGAGTGATCGCCGACAGTTGTCACCGAGTGCTGGTGATGTATGCAGGAAGAATTGTCGAACAGACAGACGTGCACACCCTTTTTAAAATGCCGCGTCATCCATACACTCGAGGCCTACTGGCCTCCATGCCTCGTCTGGATGAGCAGGAAGGTACACGGCTGTCTCCGATTCCTGGGCACCCTCCGAATCTGGCAGAACTCCCCTCCGGCTGCGCATTTCACCCACGCTGTCCGCTGGCCACAGAACGCTGTCACCGTGAGGTTCCCGTCCTGGAAGGTACATCGGCACACCAATTCGCCTGTTTTCATAAGGAATAATCCTCAGGGCATTACTTCCGTTTCCATTTCACACAGTAATTTTTCGTTTTACTTTCGACTTTTATTTTTGCCGTTAATGCCTGTATATATTTTCTGACAAAAATAAAAAAGAAACTTACAGATTTTCATAATATTTAAGGTGGAACCAGCACCGTAAAACAAAAATGCTGTCCTGTCAGTCGGTGGCCAGAGAACACGAAAATTTATAGTGCATCAGGTATACGGCTTCCACTTCAAATTTCCGTTTTGTGTGGTTCTGAAACAGGTATTTTTAGCGAAGCAAAATGCCGAGGAAGCGGAATTTTATAATGTATCGGGTATATAAAAAATCCGACAAAATAAAAATTTTATTACAGGAACGTAAACATGTTAAATTATTTTTTATCATGCCGATTTCTCATTACATTTCCGTTTCGCGCAGTCATGCCTGCTTACATTTTAGCAAAACAAAATATGAAAAAAATGAAAATCCATAATGTGTCGTGTATAAAATTTTTCACTCTCTTAATGATGTTCTTTTCATTCTTTTCCTGGAGTGTCCGTGCACAGGATACGAAAGTGACACCCGAGAACTCCGCCTCTGCAGTAAAGGAAGGACAGAAAGCAGGAGAACGCCTGACAAAAACAGTAGACGGCGTGGAATATTCATTTCGCTGGTGCCCCGCGGGAAGTTTTCTCATGGGGGCCCCGGAAGGAGAAATAGGACGTGACCCCTGGGATATACAGCATAAGGTAACGCTCACACGTGGATACTGGATGCTCGAAACAGAAGTAACGCAGCAGATGTGGGAAAATGTAATGGCCGAAAATCCCAGTCAGTTTAAAGGAGCGGATCGGCCTGTGGAAAATGTGAACTGGAAAGACTGCCAAAATTTTTGCCAAAAATTACGTGATAAAGGATTAAACGTTTTTCTCCCCACGGAAGCCCAGTGGGAATATGCGGCGCGCGCTGGGACAGTAACCAGTCTGTGCAGCGGGAAAAATATTACGACAGAAACGGGTACTTGTCCTGCACTTCATGAAGTGTGCTGGTATAATAAAAACTCTGATTTTCAGACTCATACGGTGGCACAAAAACAGCCGAATATCTGGGGAATTTATGATATGCACGGAAACGTTTATGAATGGTGCCATGACTGGAAAAGACGTTATACAGGTGCAGAAGTTACAGACCCTCTGGGTTCCCCGTCAGGCACATATCGGATCGGGCGTGGTGGAAGCTGGTGTGACAGCGCGAAAGACTGTGGCTCGGCCAAGCGTTTCGCGAATCCTCCTGCATTTCACAGTTTTAATCTCGGCCTGAGAGTCATCCTCGTTCCGTCATCAGAATGATTACTGATTCCCCCTTAAATTTCTGTTTTATACGGATCTAAAAGCAGCATTTTAGCGAAAAAAATGCCGGCCAGTCGGCGGACAGGGAAAACGGAAATTTACCATGCATCGAGTATATAAGATTCACACCGTGAGGAAACACCCTGTTTTTTGGTTTTCATTTTCCTTATTTCGCATCCCACGAAAACAGAGAACGCCAGCTTTACCCTAAATTTCATACCCGATGCACTATAAAATTCCGCTTCTCAGGTATTTTTGCTTCGCTGAAAAAGCCTGCTTTCAGAGCCGCAAAAAACGAAAATTTAAAGTGGAATCAGTATATGTGTCGCGAAGTATCCGAGCAACTAAATTTATCGTATATCGAGTAAAAAACGAGTATAAAATATGTAAATATCACCACATAAAAAGGAGAAAATATTATGCGTTCCGATCAGATTAAAAAAGGAGATTCTCGTGCCGCACACCGCAGTCTTTTACGTGCCACCGGGGTAAAAGAGGAAGATTTTAATAAACCATTTATTGCCATCTGCAGCAGTTATACAGATGTCGTGCCAGGTCACGTTCACCTGCAAAAAGTTGCGGAATATATAAAAAAATGCGTGCGTGAAGCGGGCGGAGTACCATTCATATTTAACACGATCGCCGTGGATGATGGAATCGCCATGGGGCACACGGGCATGAAATACTCACTGGCCAGCCGAGAACTTATCGCCGACACGGTGGAAACCATGGTAAACGCTCACTGTTTTGACGGTATGATCTGTATTCCAAACTGCGATAAAATCGTACCAGGGATGCTTATGGCCGCAGTCAGATGTAATATTCCCACGATATTCGTCAGTGGAGGTCCCATGGAAGCAGGGCGTAAAGATAAAAAAAGTCTGGACCTGATCGACGTTTTTATCGCGTCAGCCGCGAAACAGAAAGGGACGATTTCTTCCGATGAACTTTTGGAACTGGAGCGCGCCAGCTGCCCGGGCTGCGGATCATGTTCTGGAATGTTTACCGCGAATTCCATGAACTGTCTGTGTGAAGCACTGGGTATGGCTCTGCCCACGAATGGTACTCTGCTTGCGACAAGTGCCGAGCGAAAACGTCTGTATCAGAAAGCCGCAAAAAGAATTGTGGAAATGGTATATGAACTGGAAGAAAAAGGTGAAAATGCACATGGAATTCTTCCGCGGGATATCATTACTCAAAACTCTATCGATAATGCGATTATCTTGGATATGGCCATGGGTGGCAGTACGAATACGGTTCTTCACACACTGGCCATCACTCATGAAGCGGAACTTCAGTATGACATTCGCCGTATAAATGATTTGAGTTTAAGAACACCGAATATCTGTAAAGTGTCTCCCAGCAGTCATTATCATATCGAGAACGTACATAACGCTGGCGGAATCCATACGATTCTCGGTGAACTTCGTCGTAACTGTCCGGGCCTTTTACATCTGGATGTACCGACAGTTGCAGGAAAAACTCTTGGTGAAAATATTATGGACTGGGATCTGCGCTCCACGGATACGGTCACAGACGAAGCAAAAGAAATTTACGCTGTGGAGTCCAGCGGAATACGAAATATGGAACCCATGAGTTTTCCACGTAAGGCACGTTCAGTCGAAGAATTAACTTTAGATTTTGACCCGCATGACTGTATTCGGGAAGTCGAAAATGCATATAACCCGGAAGGCGGACTGGCCATTCTTTTTGGAAATCTTGCGCCTAATGGTGCGGTGGTGAAGACGGCGGGAGTTCTTCCTGACATGATGAAACACTGTGGACCGGCAGTTATTTTTGACAGCGAAAACGAAGCTTATGATGGGATCGTCGCGGGAAAAGTAAAACCTGGTGATGTAATCATCGTCCGTTATGAAGGTCCGCGCGGAGGGCCTGGGATGCAGGAAATGCTCGCGCCTACGACTGCGATTAAAGGTATGAAACTGGATAATTCTGTCGCCTTAATTACGGATGGCCGCTTTTCTGGTGGTACGGCCGGCGCGTCAATTGGCCACGTCAGTCCGGAAGCGGCCGCGGGAGGTCCGATCGCCGCGATACGTGACGGTGATATTATCGAAATCGACATTCCCGCAAGGAAACTTTCCGTCCAGCTCAGTGATGAAGAAATTACCGCGAGAATGAAAGAATGGCGTGCCCCAGAGCCACGATTTAAACGTGGGTATCTTTCACGTTATGCCAGAATGGCCACCAGCGCAGACACCGGCGCCGTCCTGGAATAAGGTTATATGCCCGAGAGGCACTATATGCCCGATACATTTTAAAATCCCGTTCTCTGGCATTTTTGCTTCGCCGAAAAAGCCGGCATTCAGAGCCGCATAAAACGGAAATTTAAAATGGAGCCCGTATACCTCATTTCCTCGAAAATTTCCATATAAATTATCGCTTCTCAGGTATTTCATGTATCATGGAATACCTGTTTTCGTGTCCCACACAACACAAAATTATACGGGATTCTCTTTTATACAGACTCTCCCTTAAACTCCCTTTTTGTGCGGATCTGAATGCCGGCTTTTTTAACGAAGCAAAAATACCGAGATGCGGAAATTTACCGTGCATCGGGGTATATACGTAAAACATCATCTGCCTCCGATTTACATCTAAAATTTCACTTTCTCAAAATTTTATATCCGAAGCACTATAAATTTTCATTTTCGGTAACCACCGAAGCTAACATTTTTATCCCATCTGAAGCTGGCAGGGAAACAAAAATGACGGTCTGCCTGTCTGCGGACCGAGACGCGGAAATTTACCGTGCATCGGGGTATATACGTAAAACATCATCTGCATCCGATTCACATCTAAAATTTCACTTTCTCAAAATTTTATATCCGAAGCACTATAAATTTTCA
>JAUNBR010000019.1:9710-37071 GCA_030527015.1 Planctomycetia bacterium | reverse complement strand
AAATGACGGTCTGCCTGTCTGCGGACCGAGACGCGGAAATTTACCGTGCATCGGGTATAAAACATCTTTTCTTTTTCTCATCTGCCTTATTTTTATCTTCCAGCTGGCGGCGATCTATCGTTTCTGTGGAACTGAACGCTGCACCGCAGGCCGTACAGCGACGCAGGCGTTTTCGCACGGTACCTTTCATCCATGTCGAAACCACTTTCGCAGATCCGGTACAGTACGGACATTTCGTTAAACTTCCTGATTTCACATGACCCTCTCTTTCCTTAATATTATATTTACACGCTCTATCATTTTCCATTATCTATTTTCTCACTTTCCTGATGCATACTCTAAGCTTTCATTTCTTCCGCAAATTTTCATTTTCCCACGTTTCGTAATTCCTGAAATGTATTCCCCCAGACGTGGAACCTTTCTTGAATCTCTGTAATCTGTATTTCACAAAAATGTCTGGAAGGTCTGACCCCAGACTGCCGGAAGAAGCACGGAAATTCGGTATTTATACCCGGGGCACTCTAAATTCCACTTTCCCTGTCCGCCGACAGAGCCACATTTTACTTCACTGAAAACGCCAGCTTTTCTTACTTTTTAAGGCCGTATAAAATGGAAACTTAAAACGGAACCAGTATTTAAAATTCAGTATACTTGGACAAAATTTTTTGTCATGGACGCTCTGCGGTCTCTTTTACGACCATTTCCCGCCCTCACGCTTTTTCATTTTCGCACCATAAAATAATAAAATTTCTCATTTTTTATATTTTCGTAACAAAATATACTGATTCTCATTTAAAATTCCATTTTATACGGCTCTGAACGCAGGCATTTTCAGCAAGACAAAATGCCAGTGAAATGGAATTTTATAGTGCATCGGGCATATAATCTTTTCGTTTTTTCAATTTTATTCAGCACAGAAATCATAAGTATTTTCCGCTTCAAAAATAGGGAAAATTCTCCGTCATGAATGTCGAAAAACTGTCCACTTAACCCCATTTTAAACCGAAAATTTAAGGATGTGTAATCAGATATAATATTCACCTCTATTTTTATACAAAAAAATTTTTAAAACTCTTGCATGGGAAAATATTATCTTTTATAATACTTTCATATCATATATGGTACACTATAAAATCTTACCTCAGCAGACGTTTATACCCGATGGACGATAAATATCCGCTTTTCCGGCATTTTTGCTTCGCCCAAAATGCCTGTGCGTTAAGAACCTCACAAAACGGAAATTTAAAGTGAAACCAGGATATGATACACGAAACGACCGATTTATAGTCACAAAAAAACAAAATTGAATGTAAGACTATTATCATACAAATTTCCTTCCATTAATTCCAGGAGAAAAATCATGCTTCCGTTCTTTATTCGCCACATTTTGTTTCACACACATTATGTTTTCCCATTTTTATTAATCGCAGCTTCTCTCACCCCACTTTTTGCTCGAGAGGTAACCATCCAAAATACTTGGCTAAAAGTTACGGCAGATGAAAAAAAGGTATCTTTTTACCATAAGGATCAGCAGACGCCTTTTTCCACTTTCCCGATAAATACCATTCCCGAAAAATCATCCTGGAATATTCTTTCGTTACCTGTAAAAATGGATGGAATGGATGCGGCGTATGAAATTTCACTTTTTGAGAAATCGCCATTCGCATTTATCACGCTTAATTTTCGTTCCACGGAAAATTTAAAAATTGAGGAGTTTTCTTTTCCTGAAATCACTTTATCTGAAACGTTTTCTCCCTCAGAATATAAAGTTTTGGGAACCGCAGGATTAACCTCCGCGAATAAACATCCTGGCAGTTATATGTTTTTGGCCGTGGCACATCCGGAAACACGAAACGGCGTCATTATCTCTTGGCTCACCAGCACACGTGGAAACGGTATTCTCTTCAGTAACATTAAAGAAAATCAGATCACCGTCCGGCCAGTCGACCAGTATGGACGCTGGGAATTACCTGCCGGGATTCAGAGTGCCAGTGAAATTCTGGTAATCGGGGCATTTCCCGATGCAAGATTCGGACTGGAAGCATACGCCGAAGAAATCGCCAAGTATTTTAATATTTCCATGAAACCCGCCCCCAGTGGTTACTGTACCTGGTACTCTAATAAATATGGTGGAGCGGGTAATGAAAATTCCACTCAGGAATTCGCCGAAATGGCCGTCAAAAAACTTAAACCTTACGGATTTAGCTTTTTTCAGATCGACGATAAATGGCAGATGGGAAATTCCAAAAACGGACCGAACAAAAATTTTATGGAACATCGTCCGAACGGACCATATCCTTCCGGAATGAAGAAAACGGCAGAATATTTATCTGAACATGACATTACCGCCGGTATCTGGTTCATGCCTTTCTCCGGAACTTACGATGATCCTTATTACGCGGATAAACAGTCCTGGTTCGTGAAAAGTGCCATCACTTATCCTCCGCACGGTGAAAAAAACACCAGACGCTATAAAATTAACCAGACAAAAAACCAGCCATACGAAACCTACTGGGGCGGAACATGCCTGGACATGACGAATCCTGCGGTTCAGAATTATCTGAAAAAAGAAGTTTCACAAATCGCGAACGACTGGGGATACAAGTATTTTAAAATTGACGGAATGTGGACAGGAATGGCCTGCGAACAGCTTTATGTAAATGACGCTTATCGTCCTGATGATCTGGGGAAACAGATTTTCTATAATCCCGGAATCACGAATGTCGAAGCGTTCCGAAACGGCTGCCAGATGGTTCGGGAAGCTGGAGGTGATAATGTTTTTATTCTCGGATGTAACATCTCTCAAAACATGAGAACCATGGGTGCCTCATATGGACTGGTGGATGCCATGAGAATCGGACCAGATAATGGTTCCAGCTGGGCACGTATCTGTTCCGGCCCTATTCGTGGAACCGCACGTTATTTTTATAATGCCCGTGTCTGGTGGAATGACCCGGATCCTGTGTATGTCCGAGACTCCATTCCGCTGGAACATGCCCGGCTTATTACCTCATGGGCTGCGATTACAGGACAGCTTTATGCTTTCAGTGACTGGCTTCCCGATCTTTCTGAAGAACGTGTGGAAGTCTTGCGCAGAACGATGCAAAATCACCAGAAGAAAAATGTCCGGCCAGTCGATCTGTTTAACAGCCCTCTGGCGAATGTCTGGCTGCTTTCCGATAAGGAATACCACATCCTGGCTTTATTTAACTGGAAAGAAAAACTTTCTCAAAAAATAGATTATTCCATGAAATTTATCGGTCTGGATCCCGACAAAACATATGTCGGATACGATTTTTGGAATAATACTTTTCTGTCCCCGATAAAGGAGAATTTTCTTGCTGAAATCCCGGCCGGCAGCTGTAAAATTATCGCTCTGCGAGAGCTGCGCGATCGGCCAGTGCTGTTAAGCACCTCACGCCATGTGGCCAGTCCAATTCTTGAAGTGGAAAATGAAACCTGGGACCCGCAGACGCACACACTCTCCGGCACCAGTTCTGTCGTGGCCGACGACGATTATGAATTACGCCTTATCGTCCCCACAGGAAATGATTCATGGGAATTAATTGAGCAGACCGCAGATCACGTCTCCGAATCATCTGTCATACAGGATGGCTGCACCATCCGGGTACGTTTCACTCCGAAACAGACTGGAAAAATCTCTTGGAAATTAAAATTTAAGCCTGCAAAAATAGATCCACCAAAAATTTCCATGCCTGAAAATTTTCGAGCAAAAGCTGAATATGGGAAAATCTTTCTTACATGGAAAGATTCTGGCAGACAGTACCTTTTAAAACGAAATGACCAGCTGCAGGTTCTTGTCGCCGGAAATTCCTTTACTGATTATACCATTCAGCCAGGCACTTCATACACTTATACACTTTCCACAAAAAATTGGTTGGACTCTTTTTCTGAACCAGTAAAAATCACCGTAACTTCACTTCCTTCATTAAAGATTCCTCCCGTCCCACCGAAACCAGAAATCCATATTTCAGATTTAACGCCTGTCGAAGAACATAACGGAAACGGTCCGATACGAAAGAATGTCGCATTTAAAGGCTCTCCGCTGACGATTCTCGGAGAAAAATACGAAAAAGGAATCGGTGTCCATGCGAATTCCCTTATCGTATATAAAGTACCAGAAAATGCCACACGTTTTGTCGCTACAGTCGGAATCGACGACGCAGAAAAAAAAGACGATCGGCGTTCCATTCAAGCAAAAATTTATTTTATAAAAGACGGCACGCGTTCCATTTTAATGGGAGAAACCCCAGTTTTACGGAATGATACCGTGCAGATCTGGCACTTCGATTTACCATTAATCAAAAAACCTGACCACATTCAGCTGGAAATTAATGACACCGGAGATGGTATCATGTGTGACCACGGAAATTGGGTAAATACCGGATTTATACTGACTCCACTTTAAATTGTATACGGATTCTCCTGGTAAATTTCCGTATTTTCCACAGCTCTGACAGCACGCATTTTTCGCGAAGAAAAAATGCCGTGGATACGGATTTTATCATGCATCGGATATATTCATACCTGTTCCACCTGCCATCAGACGAGCTGCGTATATGTACCATATACCACAAAAACAGGTGTACACTCTGCAAAATAATGCGGAATCTGAAACTAATTTTTTTGACGCTTTATCATGTGTGTCCCTGGATTTTATTTTATGGGAAAATGCCGCCTCCAAAATTATCTACAAAATGAATATTTAAAGTGGATCATTTTTATACCCGATGCACGATAAATTTTCGCTTTTCCGGCATTTTGCTTCGCCCAAAATGCCTGCGTTAAGAACCGCACTAAACGAAAATTTAAACGAGAATCCGTATAAATGAGATAAAGGATTTAAACGTATAGTAGAACGACACAGTACTTTACTTTTGAGTGCCACGCCAATATTTTTTTATTTTCTTACAAAACATCTTAAACTTTTGATTTAATCGATTTCTCCGGAGAGACAGTCGTATTCTTTCTTTCACCGACAGCGGCGGAGCACAATAATCTTTCCACGGTGTTTGCTGGAGTGCTTCCCAGTAATATTTTCTCTGTGCTTCATTATTCGTGCGCAGCCATGGTTTCTGCTTTCCGGTATAATGAAATATTCCTTTTGCCTGTTTTATGGCCGCTTTAACTTCTGGCTGAAAATAATAATCTTGGGAAAACACACTTGGATGTTTATCTCCCTCAAGCTGCATGTTCCAGCGACATGGAAGAAAAATTTTATCATGCTGAAAAACCACGTTCAGCGCATCTTGGTCTGGCAGGCAAATCTTCTGTTCCGGTTCCAGAAGCCAGTCGAAGCAGCGAAGTAACGACCGTTCTCGACGCATTTTTCCTAGATCCATCAGAAGCACACCTGCATTAAAAGTGGGAGGGTTTATACCTAAAGCCGCCGCTAACTCCGGAGGATTATGTCTATCCGCGACGACTCCCAATGATTTTCCCTGTAAGTTAAATTCCCAAAGCTCGCGAAGTGAAGTCGTGGTGATCGTGTCCACATCTATATAAATCATTCGGTCTCTGTCAGGGACTAATTCCGTCAGATATAAGCGTGAAAATGTATCTTTTGTCCACAGTGTTCCAGGAATCTTAACATCTTCTATTATCTTCCAGTCAGGAACAAGAAACTTTATTTGAAAAGGCCTGATTTTTTGCAGCATGCCAAGTTTTTCTTTATTTTCATTCGATATGTCCGTACTTAAAATATAAAAGAAGAAGGCGTCATCTTCTTCGGCATGTAATAAAATAGAAGCCAGCGCGCATCCCAAATGCTGTGCGTAGGCGTCATTCACGGCCATGGCGATACAAATTGGTTTCATCATATTTTTCCTGAAATCTAGAGATTCTTTTTGAAATGTCAGCAAAATTTGCTGCGACATTTGGACGGCAGGTTTCGCTGATTCTTTTCCTTTAATTACAGTTTTCCGCGACTATTATACTGTTTCCATTTTTTAAATTTTCGTTTTGTGCGGCTCTAAAAGCAGCATTTTCAGCAAGCAAAATGCCATGGAAGCGGAAATTTATAGTGTATCGGGTATAAAACAGAATATTTCATACATCAAGAAATACAGAGTATGCGAAACGCCAAATTTCTGATAATTATAAACCATTAAAATACCGAGTCAAGCATCTAAAAATATAAATTATCGTTTATCTCACAAATTTTTATACGGATTCTCGTTTAAATTTCCGTGTTTTCCGAGGCTCTGACAGCGCCATTTTTCGCGAAGAAAAAATGCCGTGGAAGCGGATTTTATCATACATCGGATATAAAAGAACGATGAATTTCCTTCTTCCTTCCTTGACGTTCGTTTTTGGATTATTTATAATATATACTTTATCCCCGATACACAATAAATTTTCGCTGCCACGGCATTTTTATTCAGCACGATAAATTTTCGCTTTTCCGGCATTTTGCTTCGCGAAAAATGACTGTGTTAAGGACCGTATGAAACGGGAATTTTAAGGAAAGGCTGTATAAAATTTAATTGAGAATTAGGATATGTTACGTGCACGAAAAAACAGAGCAAAAATGGAAATTTCTTTTTTAGATCTAAATACCTTTCTGAAAACCCGGTATGGTCAAAAAGTTTATAAAGTCTGCGTGGACGGCGGTTTTACCTGCCCGAATCGGGATGGCACCTGTGGAAACGGCGGCTGTATTTTTTGTGGGGACAGAGGAGCGGGTGAACACCTGAACTCTCATATTTTGGATATAAGCACACAGGTTCGGGAAGGAATTCTGCAGCTGGAGAAGCGGAACGTACAGCGTTTCATCGTTTATTTTCAAAATTTTTCGAATACATATGCTTCGGTGGAAGAACTGCGGAGGAAGTACCGTCAGGCACTGGTGGATTCACGAATCGTAGTGCTGGCGGTGGGAACTCGCCCAGACTGTGTGACGGAAGAAATTACGGAAGTTTTGGCAGAATTTCTCCCCCGGTGTGATGTCTGGGTGGAACTCGGGCTGCAGACGGCCAGTGATCGGACGGCGGCACTTCTGAACCGAGGATATTCCTCCGAAGTTTTCACGAAAGCGGTGCGCCAATTACGGGCAAAAAATCTGAATGTTATCACTCATATTATTCTTGGTTTACCGGGAGAAACTTTTGAGGATGTCCAGGCGACTGTCGAATTTTTAAATCGTCATGATATTCAGGGAATAAAAATTCATTCACTTTACGTGATGGAGGGAACAAAACTGGCAGAAATGTACCGCCGGGGAGAGTTTACCCCCATTACGCAAGAAGAATATGTTCGGCAGGCTGCATATGTCGTAAAAAATATTCGCCCTGGAACAGTCATTCACCGACTGACGGGCGACTGCCCTCCCGGGATGCTGGTGGCGCCTGAATGGAACCGAGAAAAACACAAAATTTTATCTGCGATCCATCAAAAACTGGAGCACGATTCAAAAACAGAACTTTCCATAAAATAAACTGCAAAAATCTCTGGATTATGATTTTTATTTTCTTTCCAAAAACATATTTCGGGGTTCAAAATACAGTAAAAACATAATTTGTACCGGTGGTATTATACGCTCTGATTTTACTTTAAATTTCCATTTTATACTGTTTTCACGTTAAATTTCCATTTTGTACGGTTCTGAAAGCAGGTATTTTCATCGAAGCAAAAATGCCGGAGAAGCAGAAATTTATCGTGCACTGAATATAAATGGCTCGGAAACAGGATTTTTGAAAAGCAAAACGCCAGAAAGCGAATTTTTATACTGAATCGGGGATAAATAAACGAGAACGAAAAACTTTTCGTCCCCCCTTGCGGAAATGGTGTAAATTTAATATAATATGAAAACTAAAATTATTTTATAGGTCATATTATACTCAGAATACTATAAATTTCCATATTTGCGGCCTTTTATTTCATCCAGTGGAAATAAATGTTGGATTTTTGTGCGCCACAGATTAAGGAATTTTTAGTAAAATCGGTATATAAATTTAAGGTTAAGAATGAAAAAGGACTAAAAATGTACGCGATTATTCGAGATGGTGGTCGTCAGTTTAAAGTGGAAGTGGGTCAGGAACTCCAGATCGACTATCGTGATGACGTAAATGACGGCGATGAATTAATTTTCGATAATATTCTTGCTTATCGTGATGACGAGGGATTAAAAATTGGTCAGCCTCTGCTGGAAATGAAAGTGAAGGCCGTGGTACGTGAAGCAGAAACAAAAGGCCCTAAATTAACGGTTCAAAAATTTGCTCGCCGTAAAACCCTGCGCCGCCGCACGGGCCACCGTCAGAAGTATACCACGGTAAAAATTGCGGAATTCGTAAAATAATTCATATATTATTATTCAAAAAATGCAGAGATACGTAAAAATTTCGTATCTCTGTTTTATTTTTGCCGATTTTCTCTAAAACTGATTTTATACCTGATGTACGATAAATTTCCGCTTCCTCGGCATTTTATACTCGAGGCACTTAAATTTCCGCTTCCCCGACATTTTTGCTCACAAAAAATACCAGCTTTCGGAACCGCACAGGAACGAAATTTAAAGGGGAACCAGAACATAAATTGAACTTTTCACGGCCACGGATGTCAGATTTTGTCTGCGAAACAAAAAGACGGCAGAAAGAAGGTATAAAAAATTTAATTTAAAGTGGCGCGGGTTAAAAACAAACATTTTTACTCACGAAACACACGGCTTTCAGGCCGTATAAAATGTTTGGGGAGCCACGATAAAATAATTCTTAAGCGGTACTCTATTTTTCCCCAGAGTATAAAAATGACATGTTCAGAATAAAAAGTCACTTTTATTTTCTCATGAAGAATCCCGATTCACACGTCTTTTTATACCTGATGCACGATAAATTCGGCATTTTATACTCGAAGCACGTTAAAATTCCGCTTCCTCGGCATTTTACTCGCGAAAAATACCAGCTTTTGGAACCGTACAGGAACGAAATTTAAAGGGGAACATGTGTACGTAAAGAGAAAGGGGGAAGGATTACAAAATTTCACCCGCCCTCTATTTTCAATAATTTTTGTTTTATCTCCAGACCGCCACGAAAACCAGTTAAATTTCCAGACGCCCCCACGACACGGTGACAGGGAATGAAAATCGGAATCGGATTTCGGTGATTCGCCATTCCGACTGCCCTGGCCGCACGTGAATTTCCAATTTTTTCCGCGATATATTTATAGGAAACCGTCTGTCCATAAGGAATTTTCAAAAGTTCTCGCCACACTTTTTTCTGAAATTCTGTACCCTGCGGTGCCAGAGGAAGGTCAAAGATTTTACGTTTCCCGACAAGATATTCCTGAAGCTGACGAAAGGCTTTTTTTAAGAGAGCCGTTTCTTTTTCCACCGCGTCTGCCGCGGGAAATATGCCCGGCAGATACAGTGCCTGAATGGTGTGAAATTCTTCTTCCAGGCCGATCATACCCAGAGATGTTTCATAAAAGCAGCGATATTTCATAATTTTCTGCGTATGTACAGTGTTTTATACCCGATACACTATAAATTTCCGCTTCTCCAGTATTTTTGCTTCGCAGAAAATGCCTGCTTTCAGAGCCACAAAAAACGGAAATTTAAAGTGGAATCAGTATTTGCCTAAAAAGGTTCCGTGGAGCGTATTTTGAAAATTTAAGCTTTATCATATATCTTCTGAAAACGCATCCATATTTTGGAGGAAAATCTGGAATATTTCTGTTTTCTCTTTACAAAAAATGATATTCTGGAACCACCATTCCATTTAAGTTTTGTGCGGTCATGAAAGCAGGCATTTCATAACAGCATGAAATGCCTGGGAAAGCGAAAAATGACAGTACATCCGAAATAACGCTATTTTTTACAGTTTCCGATAATCATTAAGGCGTAAGCCGTTACAAGATCTGCATTACTTTCCATCCAGCGTCCAGATTTTGTATTTACCCATGACCCGTCCTGCTGCTGTGCACCAAGAATTTCCGCAAGAATTTCATTCCGCCAATTATGTTCTGCTCCATGATCATCCTTAAAAGTATCTTTTCCGAGCAGTTTCAGAGTTTTCGCCATAACGATATAATAATAATACAGACCAGCCTGATCCTGTCCGGGATTTTCTTTGACCGAGTAATTTTTCGTCAGCCACGCCAGAGCGGACTTAAAACGAATATCATCTTCCTTAATGCCGGCATAAACCAGACTCTTAAAACCGGTATACGTCATGGAGCCATAAGATTTCAGAGGTATTTTTCGTCCTTCACGATCCACTTTTTCTGTATCCAGTGGATTATAGATAAAGCCACCGTCTGGGTTTTCTGCCGCCCAGGGAAATGTATTATGCTGAGACTCCAGATTCTGGCAGCGAGAAACGAAAACCAGAGCTTTTTTCACTGCTTCATCATCCGGCCCGGCCCCCAGCTCCACCAGCGCATCCAGAAGGAATCCGGTATTCGACAGATCCGGCCGCGACATGCCCCCACCGTAACCCGCGCCGCCATATTTAATATCCGAAGAATCCAGTGCTTCACTTTCATCCCACTGGTATTTCCGCAGATATTTTTCAGCATTTTTCAAAATTTTATCGTATCTTCCGTCCTTATTCGCATATTTAAATGCCACCACCGCCACGCTGGTTTCATAATTTCCCACGCCAAGTTTTTCGTCGAAAATTGCACCGTCCGCGTGAACTTTTGTTTCCAAAAATTTCAGAGCTTTTGAGACCATGGGATCCTCGACAGTATACCCATTCTGCAGCAGACCGATAAGTGTAATGCTAGTAATACCACTTCCCATCATACTGCTGAAAGAACCGTCCTCCGCCTGACGGACACGCAGATAATCCGCCCCACGCTTTACCGCCTCCGCCACCGCCTGATCCGTAACAGACGCCACGACCTGAGGTTCCCGAGCGGCATCCTGCGCCAAAAGAAAAACGGGAGAAAAACACGTCAGCAACAAAACGCCGACCATACAAAGAATACATTTAAACTGGAATTTTTTCATGATAATTCTCCATGATGAAAGTAAAAAAAGATCAAAACCCCAGCACTTCTGAGTTTAACCGATTCTTCACCAGAAGTAAAGTGGGGCATAAAGAATTTCTTCTCACACGGTTCTGTTTTCATTTTCCGATTCTGGTACTTTTATATCCGTGCCCATAAATTTTACAGAAGAAAACCATATGCCTGCATACGAAAAGTTTTTTTCTCCAAAAAATTATTTTTTCATACCTGGAGTAATCGTACATTTCACTGTTACTTTTTTTACCGGAGAATTTAACGTTATCGCCAAACGTCGAGCAGAATCCCGCAGAGAAAAATCTTCAGTAAAATGCCCCTCAACAATTTTCCAGTCTTCTGTGGGTTTTCCGTCCGCGATTACTTCAATTTTTACGATCAGTGATCCGATTTCCAGTATATTCCCGCACTGAAGCCATTTCTGTGTGGTGATCAGAGGCGTTTCGAAAGTCTGCGCAGACGTAAATTCCGCACTATCTTCCACAATATACTGGTTCTCATTTAAATTTCCGTTTTCTGCGGCTCTGAAAGCAGAGGTATTTTCAGCGAAGCAAAAATGGCGGAGAAGCGGAACTTTATAATGCATCGGGTTAAAATACTCCTGAACATTACGTTTATACCGAAATGTACGCGTAAGCTTTTTACAAAAATCCACATCATACGCTGGACTCAGATCCAGTTTCAGAACATCTTCTGCGTCTGTAAAAGACGTTTCCAAAATAGTAGCACGATACCTGTTTCCCGTTTTCTGCATCTGTCCGCCAATTAATGGTACCGCATGTCCCCATGAATTCAGAATCTTACTTTCATATCTTTCTTTACTAAAAGTTCTTCGAGTATAAACTTCCGCTCCGAGATCCATCAGCTGCATTTCACCATGACAGACGACAACATATGTTCCCACATCATTATGATTATGATGCTCCGCATTATGCCCCCCCTTCATGGCCACAGCTAAAGAATCTAAATTTTTTACTTTTTTACGAATTTCCTTCACGTTTTCGCGTGGGAGAATCGTCTGTGTCCAGTTTTTGGGACGGCACACCAAAATACCCGCCTCTGGAAAATAACTCCTGACATCATGTTTATATGCAGGCTGATCGTTTTTTGCGTCAGTCTGCATCCCTGTCCATATCCCCATTTCCGTAATCGGAATTCGTGCCGAAAATTTTATCCGATAATTTTCCCATTCCGGCAGCTGAAAGCCATAATAACGATTCAGTAAATACATTATTTCCCCATCAGGTACAGCTTTCGTGGAACAGTCTGAAAAAGAAGGACATATTCCCGGAAGAATTTCTATTTTTACTCCATAAAGCGCCACATTACGTAATTTCTGAGAATCCAAAATCTGAAATTTTCCATCCGTGGCACGACGAATGATTTCCGAAAGAAACAGATAATGCCCAAAACCATAATTCCAGTACCCCACACCCTCTGAACAGTATCCGTCTTCCGTATATCCTTTATCCGAATTTTTAATAAAATGTAAGGCCGCGGCAATAAACCAGGCACGCTCTTCTTTCGATTCTAAATTCGCCAGAGCCGCTCCTGTAACTCCGGCCAAACATACCGCATTCCAATTATTCGTCCCGGTAAGCCACCAGTGTATCGGTTTCCCCGTCTTCACCACCGAACGAAATGGCGAAAAACAGCGTTTTTCCAGCTGTTCATTTAAAATACGCCGCACTTCCGGTGATAATTTATCTCCCATAACCGCCCCGATGGTCGCCAGATCCCAACTTAATTTAGATGAAGCCAGATCGATAGTCGAGTATTCGCCATTAAAATTTACCAGATGCCTGTCATGCGCAGGCAGCACCCAACTTTTATCCTGCGCGAACGTATGAATATATTCCTCTATTCGTGGAATAAACCTCCCTTTATTCTCAAAACATTCCGCGTAAACAATCATCATCAGCGGACGATTTCGTGTATTATTAGCCTTCTGATAATTCGTCCGGTTTCCATTCTGCGAAAACTGTAAATAAAGCGCATCCTCCACGACAGGAATCGGAATCTGAATCGCCTTTTCTGCCTGTGAAATGAGATTCCGAAAACCTGGTGCCTCTGCCATCTGTTCCCAGTATTCTCGATCAGTAATCGGTGGAATCACAGAAAATGGTTCTTCCGAAAGAAATTTCTCTATTTCTGCCGCATTTTTAGTTAACTCATCCACGATTTCCTGTGCACACGTGCTTTCCGTGGGAACCAAAAAACAGAAAAACAAAATAAAATAAAACAGAACAGTCATCCAAATTTTTAACATGGCAGGCTCCTAAAATAAAGGTGGGAAAGGCATACGGAAATTTAAAGGAAAATCAGAATAAAATAGACTCGAAAAACTTTCCTTTTCATTCTCTCAGGACATAATTTCCATATACTCAAAAATTAGAAAATGAAAATGATCTTTTCTTTCACGATAATAGTTTTTCTGATTATAACTAAAAAAACATCTTTTTATACCCGATACACTATAAATTTCCACTTCTCCGGCATTTTGCTTCGCTGAAAATGCCTGTCTTTAAGGCCGCACAAAACGGAAATTTAAAATGGAACCAGTATAGAAGAGTCTTACATAAAAAAATATTTATTTATTCATTTTTTGATAACTGTTACTCAGATGAATTAATATTTCCAGACGAAGTAAATCCGCACGCTGCATAATATGGCGGCAGCTTTTTGTTCCCAGATGATGTATTATTCCCGTCAGTACCTGTAAATGAAGCTCCAGCACCTGATTCGCCGAAACACCAGATTCTGCCAATAAATTTCCGAAATTTTGAAGTTCCACCGTTAAATTTCCAGTTCCCATTAAAATATACGTTTTCAGTAACTGCTGATAATGGGTTACAAAATTTTGTGGAAGTGCCTGGCCAGTTAAAGTGCCATCTTCTGCTGAAATCTGCTGGAGAATCTGCCTCTGCTGGGATATACTTTTTTCCACTTCTTCACGTTCACAGCACACACGGAGAGAATTTTCCTGCTTCCAGCGCATATTCTCCTGCCGCCATAAATGATACTGTACCACTCGGGCCATCCTCCAGATTAAATCCTGCACGGTGGTAACCGTCACGCACAAATAATCTCCCGCCCCCGCTTCACTGCACGGTATAAACATCTCTGAAGCAGGCACCGTACCCAAAACAAGAACGGGTGTATGAATTCCCCCAGTACGCAGAGCCGTCATAATCTCCAGCGCATTTCGGTGCGGAGAAGCATGAAAAATTAAAATCGCGTCAAAATTCTGTACCCGCAGTACACACATGGCCTCATCACATCCATGAACATGATGAACTTTTATACATTTATGCGATTCTTCATAAATAGCCTGTGTTAAACTGGTTTCCGTCATGCTGGAAATAAACAGAATCCGTAATTGTGAAATCCCTTCAGGAAAACAGCTGCATTCACCTTTTTTAGAAATCACACGGTAATCGTGCGACGAATCATTCTCACAAAAATTAATAGACATTAATATCTCGTTTCACTTTAAACTTCCGTTTTGTACAGCCACGGAAACTCATATTCCAGCAAAGAAAATGTCTGCCAGACTAAACATGACAGAGAAAGCGAAATTTTACAGTTCATCTGCGACAAAACACATAAAGACCTTACCAAAAACCGCGGAGGCCGTCAAGAGCTTTTGAATCTGACGCACAAAATATTTCACTTCTCTGACACTTTATAGCCGATACACTATAAATTTCCACTTCTCCGGCATTTAGCTTCACTGAAAATGCTGCTTTCAGAGCCAGCACAAAACGGAAATTTAAAGTGGAACCAGTATCATATCAGAAATATCCGCTCCCAGGACCACTTTATACCCGATACACTATAAAATTCCGCTTCCCAGACATTTAGCTTCACTGAAAATGCCTGCTTTCAGAGCCAGCAAAAAACTGAAATTTAATGTGGAACCAGTATAAACTAAAATTTAAGGGAAAACCCGTAAAAGAGTTCAGGTTTCTGGCGGTCCGCCGATAAACATAACACCACAAAAATCAGAGAACAAAAAAACGTGATAAATACTTATGGGGAAACACTGGGCACATGAATCGGTAATTCACTGCGCCCCAGAACGACATCCATTTCATTCACGCCCGGCGCCAGATGTCCCGCATGATTACGGAAAAGATGATCATCCTGCCCATTTTTATATTTTAGAACAGGGACAGGGTGTGTCGAAACATGCCCATCTTCAAAAAGCAGATTCATCCCTAATTTTCCATGATTATTATTTTCCAGAACATCCGCAGCCAGCGAAACTCCACCAGAAATAGGGTCCTCCACACACATGGGCGCATCCGCTAATAATACATACCACGCACGGCGATGATCTTTCGGCGAAACATAAACACCATCTTTTATAAATCCGATATTATATGCATAATCGCCTCCCGCAGCCCGATGAAGCTGTGCAGTTAAATGCTTCTCTCCGCATTCCATAAGACGCGCCAAAGATGGAACATTCATTTTTTTACTGTTCCGTGTTACAGAAGGACACCATATTACCTGCGGTGAAAGTAAATTAGCGTCAATTAACGCAGGCCCATAAACACCTGCGATATAATGCTTTTTATCCGATACAGACTGGATTCCCGGAAAGAAACCCGCATGTGCCTGGCTAAATTGTTGCAGAGCCTGACCGATCTGCCTCATATTATTTTTACACCCGGAAAGCCTGGAATGCTCACGTGTCTGTACAAGAATAGGAAACATCACCAGCACTACCAGCGAAAAAAGAAATACGCCGACGAAAACATCCAGATAACGAAAACGCCGATTCCTGATATTCCCGCTAAACCATATATCTTCTCTTTTTCCGGAGGAAACGGAAACAGGTTCTGAGACAAAATCGGTTTCCTTCTGTTTCGACAAATCATTTAATAACACCCGCGTTTCATCCAGACGGTCCACCCGCGTTTCCACACCACTCTGAAGATCCACATCTGAAGTTTTTTCTAGAAAATCTTCCGAATAATTCTCTTTTCCCCTCAGGCCACGCAGAACTTCCGGTGTCACCGCGGAATGTATCTGAGTCATGGTATGTGAACTCTCAGAAAACGCGCCCGCGTGCTCTGCCTTCATAAAATCTGAAACAGATACACCTGCGGAAATCTCCTGTGATGCATTCAGATAAAGAGATTCCATGGTTCTTGAAATCAGATGTGGTGGCAGAATAACTCTTTCTTTTTCTTCTTCTCGACAGACAAGAACGGGACGAAAAGCATTTAATATCTGGACATACTCCTCTTCCAGCACTTTATCCGAAGATAACAGCGCGACACACTCCTCAGACGCTTCGTCATCCAGCGCATCCAAGATATATCCTAAAAATAATTCTTCTTTTCGTTCCTGTGTCATATCTTAAATTTCACTATGAAATATTATATCGGCTCCATTTAAATTTCAGTTTTTTACTGTCCAGCACAAAGATTTTTTAATACATATCGGTTCTCACACCGTAAATCTTCGTTTCACACCGTCACAAAAAACAGGCTTTTCAGTGAATCGCCCGTCTGCGGACAGGGGAAAATGGAAATTTGTACCGTATCGGATATATACTGGCTTTCCTTTAAATCTCCTTTTTGTGCGGTTCTGAAAGCCACATTTTCCACGAAGCAAAAATACCGGCCAGCCTGTCGGCAGACAGGAGAAGAGAAAATTTATAGTGCCTCAGGTATAATATCCTGTAAGTATTCTCTTTACGGCATAACTTAAAAAAAAGTTTTCTAAATCCTATATTCTGTGGTTTTACTTTAAATTTCAGTTTTGCGTGGTTCTGAAAACAGGCTTTTCCACGAAACAAAAATGCCGGCCAGCCTGTCGGCGGACAGGAGGAAGCGGAGATTTATAGTACACCGGGTAAAAAATTCTTAAAATATGACACCCGTTTATTCATAAATTACCGCACAAATCTCATTTTCCCGATATTTTGATGATTCTCATGCTTATTTTTATCATATCCTAAACAAAATATTAAATTGGACTACATAAAATCTAAAACTCACTTCTGATAAATACTTAAATTTCATAAGTTTTTTTTAGTATTTCTGTAAAATTTAAATTCGTCTAAAAAAGCCACTTTCATTTAATGTTAAAATTCGTCTAATATTATAATTCGTCCTCTCTTTTTCGGTCATATAACCACGCAGCCAGCCGTTTCATGGCCGTATGCAGCCGACTTTTTACCGTACCCACAGGAAGATTTAATATCTCAGCTGCCTCACGATATTTTATCGATTCATAATAAATCAGAAGAATAACATCTCGCAGATGAGAAGGTAATGTATCGATAAAATCACGTATTTTTTCCGCGCGTTCTCGAATTATCGCACCCTCTTCAGGTGTACCGTCTTTCCCAGGTAAAACCTCTAAAAGTGACACGCTGTCCATGTCTTCTGAATAATAAACCGATTTTTGAAGGCTCGCGTGCTGGTGACGTTTATTTCTGCGCTGGGCGTCTATCGCCTGATTCATCGCCACCGTGTAAAGCCACGGGCGAAATTTACGTCCCGGGTCAAAATGTTCTTCACTTTTTAAATATATCTGTAAAAAAGTTGCCTGGAAGACATCTTCCGCCATCTGGGCATCTCCCAAATAACGGTAAAGATAACCATATAAATCTTTCTGATACCGAACAATAAGTGTTTCCAGAATATTCGGATCTTTCGAAATACGAAAATCTTCAAGAATTTCTTCGTCGCTTTTCACCTTACTGGTGTCTGGCTCAAAATTTCCTGAAGTGAATTTCGACACGTTTAAACTCCATCACTTTTTTAATTATACTGGAGATGTTTATTTTTTATATCTGTACGCTATAAATTTTCACTCGCTATTAATCACACAGACAGACTGGATTTCTCATATTTTGAAATACAGCACTATTTTTCTGACCGCAAAAATTCTCTGGCCGCAAGAATCAGAAATGAACAGCGAAACCGATATAAATTCCATTTTGCTTATTTTACATAAAGCAAAAACAGATATTTCCGCGCAAAAATGTCGGAAACGCAAAATTTTATCGTCCTGTAAATATTTTTTACCTTATTTTCCATATTTTAAATGAAAAAACATTCCTTGACAAGGGACGGTACTCCATCCTTACCCCCTTAATTTCCGCTTCATCTTTTTATTTAAATCTCAGTTTTTTATACTGGTTTCACTTTAAATTTCCGTTTTGCGCGGCTCTGAGAGCAGGCATTTTCAGCAAAAATGCGGAGGAAGTGGAAATTTATAGTGTATCAGGTATAAAAAAACTTTCCTGGTATTTTCATAATTCTCTCTTGTCAAAATGCGTTATTTTTGATACTTTACCTTACCTGTTCCGCTTAAAATTAATACTTTTTTATTTTATTTCATCAAAAAATCGTATCTGTACTGATGCCTGCCACTCATTTTCTGTTTATTACGCTGCGAATTACCGCATTTTTAGCTGTGGCGCCTGCTTTCGCTTCACGAAAGATACCGGTACGATTTCGTATCCTTCTGGCTCTTTTTATAAGTATTATTCTCGGAATGAGCCAAATTTCATCCTCTTTTTTTATGGATTCTCCTGCCAGCTGGAACACCATAACTTTTTGTGTCTCCGCACTTCAAGAAATCACTCTCGGTGCCATGCTGGGCATCTGCGTCCTCCTTATTTTTTTTTCCTTATCCGTTCTCGGAGAAGCCGTAAGTTCTGCCAGCGGTTTATCTTTTCCCGTGGACGGTGGAATAAATAACCAGCCACAGACCATCCTTACACAAATACTGTACACTTTAGGTGTCGCTATATTTTTTATTTTCGGTGGTCACCGACTTATTATCGCCACTCTGATAAAAACTTTTACTCTTCATCCTCCTGGAATGATCGCCTGGCATCAAAACCTGTTTTCTGTCGTAACAGAAACATTTTATCTTGGCTTTTCTCTGGGAATTCAGATGGCACTCCCCATTTTTTTTCTTCTTTTAACCTGCCAGCTTATTCTTGCTCTGCTTTACCGTGTTTTACCCCAAATAAATGTTTTTGATATAAGTTTTCCTCTGAATTCTCTCCTGATTTTATGCGTTTTATCTATTTCTCTGGGAAGTATACTTTTCATCTTTTATGAAAATTTCCAGCAGCTGATACAGACCATTTTTGCCCATTTAAATAGTAATTTTTATATATAATGTCCGATTAAATAGTAATTTTCACATATAGTGTACGACAAAAATTTAATTTTCCAGACTTTTTTCTCCGTAAAAATACCTGCTTCCATGACCGTACAAAATGAATTTTCCCACATCCAGAATTTTATAGAAAGACATACTGATATTTTGTCGTTTCATTTATCCAGCTTTCCTTAAATTCAGTTCCCTCTGAACACACAGGAATTTATCGTACATCGAATTCATTTTATTCCCGATACATTATAAAATTCCGCTTTTCAGGCATTTTACTTCACCGAAAATGCCTGCTTTCAGAGCCGCACAAAACGGAAAATTAAAATGGAACCAGTATATACACGAAACACCTTTTAAACTTTCATTTTTTCTGTATTTTTAGACGCATAAAAATATTTGCGCTGACAGAAAAGCCATCATGGTTTTACCTAAATTTTCGTGTTATGCGGCTCTAAAAATAAACATCTTCGCGAAACAAAAATGCCGGCCAGCCTGTCAGCAGACAAAAAAAGCGGAATTTTATAGTGTGCCGGGTATAAATACCGGAGAAACTGAAATTTATCGTACATCAGGGATACACCTGAAATTAAACAGATTCCCGGCTTAACTCCAGCCTCACGTTACTTTAATCATATGTCAGATTCTACAAAACAATTTGCGCCGACACCTTATCACCGACAAAAAGCACGGCAAGAAGGGCGTTTTGCCCAGAGCCGAGATATGATTCATGCCGTCATTTTACTTTCAGCCAGTGGAATTTTTTATTGTTTCGGAAACCATTTATTAAATTCTGGTACGAAACGTTTTGTGGAATATTACTCTGGAAATCCATGGCTGGAAATTACACCTGAAACTTTCATGGAAACTTGGAATTATTGGCTCTACTATTTTTTATGTTCTTTTTTCCCCATTTTAGTTCTGATTCTTGTCTCAGCAGTAATTTTCTCTCTGTTTCAGTCCGGATTTCTTTTTTTACCTCAAAAAATTCTGCCTGACTGGAAAAATATTCATCCTCTGACAGGAACAAAAAGAATTTTTTCTTGGAATTCCTTTATACAATTATTTTTAGGATTAATAAAATTAACCGTTCTTTTTGGAACCGCTTTTTGGCTTATTTCTGGAAAGCTCCCTCATTTTTCACGGCTTTCTGAAATGGAAACTGCTCTGGCAGTTCAGCAGGGCACTCAAATTCTTTTATCCATAACTCTTAAACTTTCCCTGGCACTCTTTTTTCTGGCGCTTCTTGATTACGCCTGGCAAAAATGGTGTTTCGAACAAGAACTAAAAATGTCTCTTGAAGAATTACGCGAGGAAATGAAAATTACAGAAGGGAATCCCGAAGTGCGTACAAAAATACATCAAAAAATTATTACTCTTAAAAACATTTCTAAAGTTCCATAAAATTCTATTTTTTTAACCAAAAAGTATAAATTTTTAGAAAAAAAGAAGTAAATCTGGTTTTTCTGTGAATATTTTTATATAATTTTATTGAAATGATATAAATTTAAAGTATAATTATATTATGGAGGGAAATATAGATTTAGCTCTTCTTTAAATGTTTTATACTCGATGCACTATAAAATTCCATTTCCCTGGCATTTTACTTCACTAAAAATGCCGGTTTTCAGAACTGCACAAAACGAAAATTTAAATGAAAACCAGTGTATTTTTTTGTAATAACATAAATTCGCATAAAACTCTATATATAATATATATGTATATTAATATATAATTACCATATAATGACAGTAAAAGTTTTGATTTCCGATGCACTATAAATATTTTTAAAAATCCTATTTACTTTCCCTAAAAATCCATCTAAAACTAAAATTTATAGTGAGCCGGTATATTTTTTATATTTTATTCACCACTCATAATCCTGAAAGGTTTTACTCTCTGACATCACACAAAATAAGTCGTTAATTTTACTTTATTATTTTAACTTTTATGCTTCTGCTGCAAAATTTTTTACAGACCATTCAAAAAGTAAATTTTCCGCTAAAGCATTCCCCAAAATATATTTTGCCGCGTCAGAAATCATATATTTTACCCGTATGGATAATTGAGCATTTTTATTTTTATAGATATGGACGCCATTCATTTTTTTTGCCCCCGTGGTGCAGTAACACCAGAAATGCTTACCGCCGCTTATCAGTATGGCCTGGATCGTACTCCACGACCTGCGAATCTGAATTGGGATGACGCGTCTTCCATTCTGACACTTTACCTTCCCGGACGTGAATCCATTCACCTCAGTTTTCCTTGGACCATTCCAGAAATCGGCCACATGCTCATTTCCACAGGAACACTGGACCGTCAAAACCAAATTCCCTATTTTTTATCTGTAGAACTGGCTCGCGGTCTGTGTGTGGCCGTAAGAAATCAGGCCGCAGACTGGGAAATCGCTGGATTAATCGGAAGTAACGATTTTTGGAATACCATTCACGAAGCAGGACGGCGTATGCATCAGGCCGCCTGCCTGGCCCTTCACGAAAATCCTCCTCAAGAAGAAATTGACGCTCTGGCGAATACTTCCATGCAATTATCTTCCCGAGCTTCTGTAATGTTAACTCAGAGTTATGTGGACAGAATTCTTGCTTTACGAGAATCCACTTTTCGTGCTCAACAAAATCTAAACGCAATTCAGGAAGAAGAAAGTTATTCTGCTGGAGAAACTTCTTCAGAAGAAAGTATTTCTGTTTTAAACGAAACTCCTGCAGATATTTCAGAATCTGGTACCGCCGTACATTCCATGGATGCCATGCCTCCAAAATGGATCGGCGCAAGACTTAACTCGTCCACGCTGGAAAAAGAGGTCAAAGACCTTTTCCTGGAAACCTTTAATATCGTCTCTCTGGACATTTCCTGGGGAAAAATAGTCACAGACCCCGAAGAACTGGACAATTTTCAAAAACAGGTGGACTGGTGTTACAGTAATGGTTTTTACTTGTCCGCCGGCCCCCTTTTAAATTTTAGTGCTCCCAGAATTCCCTCTTTCATACAAAAATACAGAGGTGATTTTTCCGCCATCTGTATGCATGTTCGGGAACACGTGGAAAAAGTCGTAAAACGGTTCCGTAACAAAATAAAAACGTGGATCGCCACTTCTCACGTAAATACCCACTTTTCACTGGGGTTAAATCCGATCCAGCAGTTAGAGCTGACCGCAAGAATTATGTCCTGGATTCGAGAATTTCATCCCACGGCCAAAATTTCTACTTCTGTGGACCAGCCCTGGGGAGATGGCCTACTGCCGACACCTACTGGTGTGATCGAAATGCTCGATTTTCAGTTAACTCCGACTACCTGTGCAGAAATCTTGCTCCGTTCTCGTCTGGGTCTCTCTTCTCTTATTCTTGACTTTAATGTCGGTTACAGAAACCGCGCGACTTATGACCGGCCTTTAGTCGAATGGTCTCGAATGATCGATAACTGGTCCCAATTCAAACTCCCTTTATATTTATCCGTACGCTTTCCAAGTTCTTGTGAACCTGATCCGAAAGCATTTATCTCTTCACCACCAGTATGGGAAGGATTCTCGCAGCGACAACAAAATTATTGGGCTGCGACCGTTCTTCCTCTCGTTCTGGCAAAACCTCAGGTACACGGCATCTACTGGGGAGATTTCCGCGATTATTGCCCCCACGATTACGCGAATGCCGGTCTCATTTCTCGTGATGGGAAAATAAAAAAAGCCCTACGTACGGTGGCAGACATTCAACAAAAATTTAATTTTGACGATTTTTAATCTTATTTTTATAAAAATTCTATTTCTGTAAGCAGAAATCGCCCCTGCCCTCTTTACTTCTGAGGATGCCGGTGTAAAATAAAATTTATAGGTTTTATCTTATTTAACTCAATATAATTTATATTAAAAAATAATAAATACCTTTTGTTTTTCATACAAAATTTATTATTTTTTGGAGAATTTCGGATATATGCAAAAAGAATTTGATCCTTATCGAAAATGGCTTGGAATTCCACCTTCGGAACAGCCTCCGAACCATTATCGTATATTGGGAATCGAATTATTTGAATCCGATACAGATGTAATTTCGAATGCCGCCGACCGCCAAATGGCGCACGTAAGAACATACCAGACGGGAAAATATTCTGCAGAATCACAGAAAATTTTAAACGAATTATCGGCAGCACGGGTAATTCTGCTTAATGAGAGCAAAAAAGCAGCGTACGATAAAGAATTAGAAAAGAAGCTGAAAAAAAAGAATACTGCCCCTGCCTCTCCAATTCTCGCTTCTCCTACGCCCGTACCTCCTGCTCCAGTTCCTGTCGCGACGGTACTCACAAACATTCCACCACAGATCGCCCCAAAAGCATCCGCTGTACCAGATGACGATCTTACTGATACACTCAGAATACCTTCCGTTACGACACCTGTTGTTATTCCGACACCTGCTTCTACTGTACCGTCATACTCTCCTCGTACTGCCGCGGCGGGTACTTCGTATCCGGTCATACGTAAAAAGAAAAAAGATCCCACCATTATGATCGCTATTCTTGGTGCTCTGGGATTACTTTTAATCGTTTTTCTGTCTTTTGCCACAACAAAAACCATTAAGACGACTGCCTCTCATGGTAATAAGGAAAAACCGGATGTAATCATAAAAGAGAGCCCCGAAACGAACAAACAAAATTCCGCGGTAAGTTCTCCACCAAAAGTAACTCCACCACCACGTCCGCAGAAAGATACCACTCCGCCGGCTGCCGTTAAGAAAGAACCGAATTATGATATTTTGCCTGATTCTACTTTTGATCTGACGAATTCCGACAGTCCGGCATATAATTTTTCAGACGGAGGTCTTTTTGATTCAGACACACTCCCCGGTCAAGACGAGTCTTCTTTATCTTTGGATGAAATTCCTGATTTTGAGGACCAGACATCTTCCGAATCTGAATTAGACACCTCGGAGAAAGAAACTTCTGAGGAAACGTCCACGGCCGAAGACCAGCAGAAAGAAAGCGCGGAATCTCAAAACGGAAAAATGTACCGTGGAGGAATTACCGCAAAAGAAATATTATCGATTCCTGATGGGTATGAATCCAGACGTTCCGGTCATAAAAAGAAGAAGGAAAACGCCAAAAATCTCATGCTCACTTATTACGGTGGGACGGAGCAGACGGAGGAAGCTGTGGAAAGAGGCCTCCGGTGGTTAGAGCGTTACCAAAATTCCAATAAAAATACCAGAAATTATTGTCCGGCCTGGACTTTCGAGCATACGCTGACTCCGAGAGGAAAAACCGTAAGCGGAAAAAATCCAGGAACGGCCAAAAATTCGCCGATCGCTTCCACGTCACTGTCTCTTATGGTTTTTCTTGGGGCGGGAAGCAGCACCCAGTATGGTCCTTTCCGTTCTGAAGTTTCAGATGCAGTAAAATACCTGATACATGTCGCGAAACCAGTCGCGAAAAATTCTTATCTTTCAGAAGATGATTTAAAAAAACTGGTACAGAGCCGAATGTCCGCGCCAGAACTGTCTTTAGCCGAGGAAGGGGAGCCTTACTTCCGTGCCCATGCATGGTCCACTCTGGTTTTTTGCGAATTAACTGGTTTTCTTAAAGAAGCGAAACATAAGGACGCGAAACCTTATGAGGAAATATCAAAACGCCTGCTGAAGCACCTTTTATCTCAGCAAAATAAGGATGGTGGCTGGCCAAATCGCGAGCGTGTTTTAAGCAAAAAATTATATCCGGTCGAAGTGACTGCTTCACATGATTCCAGTGTGGAAGCGACTTTATGGAATCTGATGGCCATTCGTTCTGCCAAAGACTCAGGTCTTGAAGTGGATGCAGGAGCCATCAGTAAAGCGATCGGTTATTTAAATGTAAAACTTAAAGACATTACCGCAAAATTAACAAAAAGAGCGGAACTTACAGAGGTCATGCAGGACATTCCCAAGCAAATTTCTGTAGCGAATTCAGATGAACTTTTATTAATGCGCGACATTTTAGTAGGTTTCCTGTTAATGGATGAAATCGTGGATTATACTTTATGGGAATCGCTGTCCTTACATCTGGCGAAACAAGAACCTCTTGCAGAGGATGTTCCGTCTAATTTTTTTACTGCTTTATTAATTCGGAATACGGAAGATGAAGCCTGGGATACGTGGAACAAAAAAGCATGTGCAGCGTGTCTGGAAGCGCAGGCGAATATTAAAACCGGTTCTCGGAATGAGTACGGCAGCTGGTTTTTTGATACCAATAAACGTGAATTTATTGAAGGCGGCAGATTATACTGTACTGCCATGACGTTACTTTATTTAGAAGCGTATTATCGTTATCCCTCGATGCGAAGGCCAATAAACCCTCTGGAAAACTAAATTCATTTTACCCAAAAAGAAAATAGTTCTTCAGGAAACTGGTTCCCGCATTTTATTTGTTTCTTTTATGTGTGCTGAAAAGTATCACACACTTTATTTTTATATTTTGCCTTGAAGGAGGAAAAAATGACATTAAATGTTTCCCGCCGTAATTTTTTGAAAACAGGAGCCGTGGCAGGAATGGCTGTCGGCGGTCTTTCTGTCTCACGTTTTGCCCACGCAAATGGTGGTTCAGATGTCCTGAAAGTAGGTTTAGTTGGATGTGGTGGCCGTGGAAAAGGCGCGGCCTATAATGCTTTGGATGCAGATCCTAATACAAAAATTGTTGCTTTAGCAGATATTTTCCCTGAACGAGTAAAATCTTGCCGTGAAGAAATGGTCAAAAATAAAGGTGACCGTGCTCCTTTAACGGAAGATTCCTGTTTTGTAGGTTTTGACGCCTATAAAAATGTCATCGAAATGAGTGATGTCGTTATTCTCTGCAGTACACCGTATTACAGACCGATTCACCTGAAGGCCACCGTGGAAGCAGGGAAACACTGTTTCTTCGAAAAGCCAGTCGCCACCGATCCAGCAGGTATCCGTACGGTACTGGAATTAGAAAAAATAGCGAAAGAAAAAAACCTTACCATGATTTGTGGTTTATGTTGGCGTTATGATTTTAGCGTTAAAGAAACGATGAAACGCGTTTTGGACGGTGAAATCGGAGATGTCTTGTCCGTACACGTAACGTATCTCACGGGACGTTTATGGGAAAAACCGCGCCAGGAAGGTGATACAGAAATGATTTACCAAAACAGAAACTGGTATAATTTCCGCTGGCTTTCTGGTGATCATAATGTCGAGCAGGCTGTACACAGTATCGATAAGGGAATCTGGGCCTTTAATGACGTTCCGCCGATTAATGCCTGGAGCGTCGGTGCCAGAACGGTACGTAATAACCCGAAAACCGGGGATATTTTTGACCAGATCTCGACCACTTATGATTTTGGTAAAGGGCGCAAATTAGTAGCCTCCAGTCGCCAGATTAATGGCTGTCACAGTGAAGTATGTGATTACATCATGGGCACAAAAGGTTATGCTCAGGTGCTTAACGCGCGGGCACTGTATGATTTAGACGGAAATGAAATCTGGAAATATCGTACTCGTAAGCCATGTAATATGTATGTCGAAGAACATAAAGAAATGTTTAAATCGATTCGCTCTGGCGCAGGCAAAAATGATATGGTCGTCGGCGCGAACAGTACGATGATGGGAATTATTGGTCGTGAAGCAGCTTACACGGGTAAACTGATTTCATGGAAACAGGCCATGGAAGCGAAACAGGACTTCACACCCACAGAATTCACCGAGAATGGTATTCCAGAAAACGTTCCGGACAAAGATGGTAATTATCGTCAGTATCTTCCCGGCACAACAAAATTTGAATAAAATTTTAGTAGGATAAATTCGAAAGCTCGGTAAATCCTCGTGAGTTACCGGGCTTTTCTTTTTTACCGAAATTTTCTGGTACAGAACAGAAAAACATTTCCGCGACGGAAACAGAAGTTTCGGGCGCCAAAAAATTATATTATACCTGATTCATTATAAAGCCCGATGCTCGGTATTTTTTGTTTCGCCGAAAAAATGTCTGTTTTCAGAACCACCATAAAATAAAAATGTAAACGAAAACCAGAGTATATGCGGGGAAATAACTAATTTCCACTTAAATTTCAGTAAAATTCTTGCCGACTTTTTAGCGTTCCATTTTATACCCGATACATTATAAAACCCGCTGCGCCGGTATTTTTGTTTCGCCGAAAAAATGTCTGTTTTCAGAACCACCATAAAATGGAAATGTAAACGAAAACCAGAGTATATGCGGGGAAATAACTAATTTCCACTTAAAT
>JAUNBR010000019.1:0-9610 GCA_030527015.1 Planctomycetia bacterium | reverse complement strand
TTAGCGTTCCATTTTATACCCGATACATTATAAAACCCGCTGCGCCGGTATTTTTTGTTTCGCCGAAAAAATGTCTGTTTTCAGAACCACTAAAATGGAAATGTAAAATCAGTATGTCCCCGAAGCACACTATAAAAATCCGCTTCCCAGGCATTTTGTTTCACTGAAAAAATGCAGTCTGCGAATCATGGCGGTGAAATATATACTGGTTCCACTTTAAATTTCCGTTTTATGCGGCTCTGAAAGCAGGTATTTTTAGCGAAGCAAAATGCCGGAGGAGCGGAATTTTATAGTGTGTCGGGTATAATACATCAGGTATCATTCATGATAAGGAAGAACGCTGCTGAGCCATCCTATTCATCTCGTCACAGAGCTGAATCATCGTCGGAACATCTAATTCTTCCGCACGGCATTCACCAGAAAGATTTAGTTTTTCCAGAACGGCATCCACCTCTGTTTTTTGCAGGCGGCCTTTAAACGCCGAGAGTAGTTCACTGCGTAAAAATTTCCGGCGGTGAAAAAACATGGCGCGAATAAATTCATGAAAAAGGCGTAAATCACGGATATTCTCACGTTTTTCCGGCATAAAATCCACATGGATAATGGCAGAATAAACTTTCGGCGGAGGGAAAAAAACTCCCGGCGGCATGATGCGCACGATCTCCACTTCCGCCTGACTCTGAAACCATATGCTCAGCGCACCATAATCTTTCGTGCCTGGCTGAGCCATCATCCGATCTCCCACTTCTTTTTGAATGGTAACCGTCATGGATTTCGGTGGGCACTCCAGGCCGAGTAAATTCGACATAATGGGAGTCGCGACATTATACGGTAAATTCGCCACCAGTTTCAAATCACTTTCAGGATTTTCTGCCCGGGCCCGATTTATTTCATCCAGGACGATAGGATTCAGATTATTTTTATTTTTTAGAATATCTGTCTGCAGAGCCACGACATTTTCAAAATCCTGTAGTTCTTCACCCGCCAAAATAAAAAGCTGAGGATCCAGCTCCACAGTAATTACTTTCCGCGCCAGAGGAGCCATCTGAACCGTTACTCCGCCAGTACCTGTACCGACTTCTAAAATAATATCCGTTTCCTGAATATCTGCCCGACGCACGAGCAATTTTTGCAGGTTCATATCCATAAGGAAATTTTGCCCCAGCTTATGCCTCGGCTGAATGCCCGCCTCCTCAAATCGCCGCAACAAAAAGGATAAAGTCTGATCTTTTTTCGTCATAATTTTATACCCGATACATAAAACTTCTCACCGAAAACATTCCGCACAGATACCATATACATGGGTGTTCTCACTTATACCAAAATTTAAATTTACACCGGCACACCTTAAATTCCCGATTCGCTCGAGAAAAATACATAATTGTGTACAGAGAAAACCTCTAAAATACAAAATATCCTCCGTACACTATTAATTTCTGCCTCTGCAGTATTTTTATATCCGATGCACGATAAATTTCCATTTCTCCCGCATTTTGTTTCGCCAAAAATGCCAGATTTAGAGCCACATAAAACGGAAACGTAAGGAAACACACCAGTATTTCATCTAAAAATCTCTGATTTTATAGCTTTACAAAACAAAATTTAAAGTGAAACAGGCATAACTGAAAAATGTCAAGAAAACCGATTTACCACAGCAGAAAAGATATTATAACAGAAAACCCTTTTTTGACCAGCATGGCATAAAGGAAATATTTTCCACACAAAATTTCACTTTTCTTCATTCTGATGTACCATAAATTTCCATTTTTCTGTATTTCACCGTGTGCGTATATTAAGCTCTCTTTTAAATTTCCGTTTTTTACGACTCTGAAGGCCAGATTTTATACCCGATACACTATATAAATTTTCGCGTCCCCGGCATTTTGCTTCACTGAAAATGCCTGCTTTCAGAAACACAAAAACAGAAATTTAAAGTGGAATCCGTAAGTGAACAAAATACCTGGAAAGTGGGAAATTTATGTGCCTCGGGGAGAAAACACGATAAATAACTTCCTCCCCTGTTATTTAGTGCAAAATATGTTAAAATGGTGTTCAAAATTTATGTCTTTTTAATAAAATATACTGCCTCCACGATAAATTTTCGTTTTATCCAGTTAAGAATGTGGCGTTCACAGAATCATGAAATGCCGGAAACGTGAAAATTTATCGTGCATCGGGTATAAAATGCCTCACAATAAATCTTATGGAGAAAAGCAGATGAAAACGAATGAACTGCGTGAAATGTATCTTTCATTTTTTGAAACGAAAGGCTGTGTGCGTCGGCCCAGTGATGTTCTGGTACCGAAATGGGATCCGTCTGTCCTTTTTACACCCGCGGGAATGAACCAGTTTAAGGATCATTTTTTGGGAAGGTGTGAACTGGAATTTACCCGTGCCACGACATGCCAGAAATGCCTGCGTACAGGAGATATCGATAATGTCGGCCGAACACCCTATCATCATACATTTTTCGAGATGCTGGGTAATTTTAGTTTTGGCGATTACTTTAAGCGAGAAGCCATTCACTGGGCATGGGAATTCCTGACCGATAAAAAATGGCTGGCATTACCTCCCGAAACTTTAACGGTAACCGTCTATAAAGATGACCAGGAAGCATACGACATATGGCATACAGAAATTGGTCTGCCTCAGGAGCGAATCGAGAGAAAAGAAGAGGACGAAAACTTTTGGCCCGCCAGCGCACCTTCTGAAGGACCTGATGGTGTCTGTGGTCCATGCAGTGAAATTTATTACCACACGAATCTGGGAGAAGTCGAAATCTGGAATCTTGTTTTTACGCAGTTTAATCGTCAGGGAAATCCCCCCAATAATCTTTTTCCGCTGCCCAGCAAAAATATCGACACAGGAATGGGTCTGGAACGTACGGCCTCCGCGCTTCAGGGAGTGGTTACGAATTACCATATCGACACACTTTTACCGATCGTCCAGGCAGCTGCTGAAGTCGTGGGGAAAACATATAATCCTAAAGGTGAAGATGGCCGGCGTCTGCGGCGAATCACGGATCATGTCCGTGCATGTACTTTCGCGATTCATGAAAATGTATATCCCGGCCCAAATAAAGAGGGTTACGTCGTTAAGAGACTTTTGCGCCGCGCCGTTCTGGACGGAAACCGAATGGGCATGACAGAACCATTTCTCTGGAAAATCGTCCCAGCGGTAATTGAGCAGATGAAGGAACCTTATCCGGAAATTACAGAAACCGTGCAGCGCGTTCAGGAAGGGATAAAGCAGGAAGAACTGAATTTCCTTACGACTTTAGATAATGGGCTGGGACGGATTTCTAAAGTCTTTCACCAGATGAAAATGGATAACCGCACGAAGGTTACTGGAGAGGAAGCTGCGGAAATGTATACCACATATGGTTTCCCTCCCGAACTTTTTGAAACGCTGGCTGCGGAAATGAATTTTTCTTTTGACTGGGACGGTTATAAAAAAGCCATGCACCAGCACGGTCTGGAATCCGGTGCAGGAAATCGTGTCGAATTATTTAAAACCGGGCCGATCGAAGCTCTCAAAAAAGCCCTACACTCCACAAAATTTGTGGGTTACGAACAGACGGAAGTCGAAGACGCTTTCATTTTAGGAATCGTGGCGAATAATCAGCCGGTCTCTCATTTAAAACAGACGGTATACTCGGAAGATACCCCTCCTGTAATGCTGGTGCTGAACAAAACACCTTTTTACGGTGAAATGGGTGGACAGATCGGGGACACCGGCCAGATTCTTGGAGAAGGAAAACTTTTATCCCTTCATGCCGACAGTCCGATTTTAAATAAACTGTCCGAAACAGAACGTGAATTGGTCATTCAGACTTTAGATGACATGCCTGCGGAAACAGATCGTCCAGAACCTTTCGTTTTTGACGTTCTGGACACACAAAATGATTCTGGCCTGATTATCCATATCGGCCACCTGCGCAGCGGATCCATCCGAAAAGGAGATATCGTAACCGCAAAAATCGATTTAAATCGCAGAAACGCCATTCAGCGTGCCCACTCCGCGACTCACCTGCTGCACAGCGTACTTCAAAAACATCTCGGACAGCATGCCCAGCAGCGCGGGTCAAAAGTTATGGAAGATCTGCTGCGTTTCGACTTTACGAATTCTAAAGCCGTTCCTCCCGCGACGCTCCAGGAAATCGCTGCAGAAGTAAATCAGAAAATTTTAGAATCACAGACGGTTTCACAAAACATCATGTCACTGTCTCAGGCACGCCAGACGGGCGCGATGATGCTTTTCGGCGAAAAATATCCGGATAATGTCCGCGTCATCACCATGGGTGAAAGTAAAGAGCTCTGTGGAGGAACGCACGTGGATAATATCGCGAAAATCGGCGCATTTAAAATCATTTCCGAAGAAAGTATCTCCGCCGGCACACGGCGCATTACCGCATACACGGGAATGAAGGCTCTGGAATATGGAAATGCACGGGATAATATTTTAACGGAAATTTCCACTTTACTGAAGGTTTCCGCCGAAGATTTACCAGGCCGCGTGGATGCCCTTCTGAAAGAAGTAAAGCAGCTTAAAAAAGATTTAGCGGCCACACAAAAAAGCGCGATTCCTGCTGCCAAAGAATTGGCAGCTCTGGTGGAAGACCGAGGAAATTATAAATTACTTGTCGCAGAGGTTCCCGGAGGCAGCGCAGAAGCCTTACGTGAAAGTATCGACGGACTTTTGCAGATCGTCCCACGCCTGGCGGTTATGCTGGCCACTCGCGCAGAAGATAATAAAGTTTCACTGGCTGCGGCGATAAGCCGAGAGCTTTTGGCAGATGGTTTTGACGCCGTAAAATGGATCCGTTCCGTTTCCAGCCTAATTAAAGGTGGTGGCGGTGGACGCCCGGAATTCGCACAGGCTGGTGGAAAAGACGCTTCCGGTCTGGAAATCGCACTTCAGACCGCAAAAGAAAAGATTACACCACACGCCTCATAATCTGCTTCACCATGCACTCTCATTTTCACTCTTCCGGCATTTTATAATTCTTGAATACCGTGTGCGTCTATGCCTGCATCCGTGCGGCCTGACGGCACGGTATCTGTGTATCCGTGTCATTAACCATGACTGCCTGCACCCGTGACCGCAGAAGCTGCTGAATATATCCTGATTCTCTTTAAATTTCCGTTTTATGCGGATCTAAAAGCCCGGCTTTTTCAGCGAAACAAAAATGCCGGGAAAGCGGATTTTTATCGTGTATCGGGTATAAAATCAGAGGGTATAAAACGTATGGGCTCTTACACTCTCGTCACTCTAAAATTCCACTTCCCCAGCACTTTATACCCCATTCACTATAAATTTTCGAAACCTGTGGTTTTCACTCACAGCATCCGAAAATTGCCGAAAATTAAAAAATTTTCTTAAAAACCACCGAAACGACATGAAAAATCATGCATGTCATTTCGGTATTCTGGTGCTGCATTTAATCTTTTATGGCAAAAATCAGTTATACTGGTTCTCATTTATACTGCTTCTCCCTTTAAATTTCCGTTTTGTGCGGCTCTGAAAGCCCGCTTTTTCAGCGAAACAAAAATGCCAGGAAAGCGGATTTTTATCGTGCATCGGGTATAAATTATCCCTGATTCTATTTTAAATTTTGTCTTATCCCGCCCTGCTCTGGTATTTTCCATAAGCAAAATATCAGAACAGTAACGAAAACACATAATATTTTATGGTATTTCTAGATATACTGCTTCTCCTTTAAATTTCCGTTTTATGCAGATCTAAAAGTCCGGTATTTTTAGCGAAACAAAATGCCAGGAAAGCGGATTTTTACCGTGCCTCGGATATATTATAACTCTGGTTCTCCTTTAAATTTCCGTTTTATGCGGATCTGAAAGCCCGGCTTTTTTAGCGAAACAAAATGCCAGGAAAGCGGATTTTTACCGTGCCTCGGATATAAAATACCCCAAATAAACACGCCATCCCCCATTTTTACATTAAAATAAATAATTTACACAAAATTTACCGCTATTACCACTTCTCCTAATTAAGCAAAATTTTCTCTTTATTCCTGATTTAGCAATTAACACAGTAACTTTCTACAGTAATTTTAATAAAACCCATGTAAACCTACCAAGTAGAATTCTGTGTATATCCGATACTATTTATACGTTCACGAGAAATGTCAATTTTGTACACAACACCATTATATATACATATAATGTAAACATTATTTACCATTATTTGTTGTTCACACGCTTACAGGGAAGGATATTTTTATGAAAAGGATTTATTTTACTATTCCTGGATGTTTTCTGGGAAGTATCATACTTTCGTTGGTTTTTGGCCATAATATAGGCTGGGCAGCAGAAACAGTACTTCCGCTGCGATCCGTTACAGTCGCGAAGAATACACAAAACGCTGTTCTCGCGCCAGAAGAAGTTAGTAATGCCCCGGCAGCTCCGGTGGCTGCGGAAGAGGTCCTCGTCGAGGAAAGTTACTTCACCTGTGAAGAATGCACTCCGCGGCGTGTAAAATTTGGCGGATGGGTGGAAACAGGAATTTACGGAAACTCGCACGGGGCCACCACCCAATTTTATCCTGAAGGCGGGGGAATGATAGAAAACTCCGGAAATTCAGACCGTCTGGGTAAATTACAGTCCACCGGCTGGCAGATACAGCAGGCCTGGTTATACGCAGAACGTGAACTGGAAAAAAATCGCTGCGGTTTCGACTGGGGTTTTCGTGTAGACGCCATGTTCGGCACGGATGCACCGACCGTTCAGTGCTGGGATACTTTTGACGCGAACTGGAATACTGGTTCGGAATATGGTTTCGCTTTACCACAGGCTTATTTTGAACTGGGATTTAATCGTTTAAGCGTGAAAATCGGTAAATTCATGACGCCTCTGGGTTATGAATCCATCACGGCACCTGACATGATGTTTTACTCCCATTCTTATCTGTATCAGCATGAACCCAGCACACACTGCGGCGCATTATTTACCTTCGACGTAAATAGCTGCCTGTCCGTTTATGCTGGAATTACCACCGGTGCAGACACCAGCTGGGATAATAAATACGAAGATGTCGGCATCCTCCTGGGTTTCGAATCACAGCTGACAGAAAAACTGGCCATGGGTTATGGCTTCATGTGGAATGAAGTGCATTCCAGCACCGAAGCTGATGCTGATATGCGGAGATATGATTCCCCTGGCATGTGGGATGGAGGATCATTCTCTCAAATACATGCTTATTATAATAATTATGGTATCCCCGAAAATATGACAGGAAATGAAATACTCCACTCTCTGTACTTCACGTGGAACATCACTCAGCGACTGACATATGGCCTGCAGTTAAATTACGGAAACGTTACCGGTATGTTGTTCGAGATAAATTCCACACTTTCCGATGAAACAGTTTATGAACAGTTCGGTGTCTGTAATTATTTCGATTATCAGTTACAGGATAACCTGACCGCCTCTCTGCGTCTGGAGTGGTTCCGTCAAAATGCCAGAGAAGATATATCTTCCTGGGTTCACCAGAACGTTTATGAAGTTACCTTCGCGTTAAATTATACACCGTGTGACTGGCTGATTATCCGACCGGAAATTCGTTATGATAAAATTTTCGGCGAAGGAAAAGAAATGTTTAATGGTGGTAATGACAGTGATCAGATCAGCGGAGGACTGGGAGTAATCGTAAAATTCTAATTCTCTCCCTGTTTTGTAACCTAAACAGTACGCCAGCGTCTTTTTCTTCACGGAAATAAGACGCTGGCTGTTTTTATACCCGAGGCACGATAAATTTCCGCTTCCCTGGCATTTTGCTTCGCTGAAAATACCTGTGCATCAGAACCACAAAAAACGGAAATATTAAGGAAAATCAGGTATATTTCAAAACAGATGCCCCTGCTTTACGGTCACTGATTACTCCGTTATACTGATTTTATTCTGATGCACTCTAAATTTCCGTTTTTCCGGCATTTTTGCTTCACGGAAAATGCATCCTGAACCGCAAAAAACGGAAAATTTAAGGAAAATCAGTAATTGAAATTTCCATTTTGTGCGCGCCCCAAAACACAAATATTTTCAGCGAAACAAAAACTCAGAGAAAACGGAAAATGATCCTCGTACATCGGGCATAACATGTCAGAAAAACGGAAATTTATCGTGCATCGGGTATAAAAAACGAGTAAAAAAGCAAAAATCCCTCATAAAAAAGGAAATCATGAGTACTTCAGAAGAACAGAAAACGCCGACAGACGAAATATCTGCGACAGAAAACACGTCCGAAAATATTCAGAACAGTTTCATGACATCTGAACAGCTTAAAGAAGCAAAACATTATAATCGGCTTTCGCTGACCTGCTCTCTGATGGATCGGGCAGTCGACCTGCTTTATCTGACGGTTTTTACATTTTTTTGCGCCATTCCCGTGGATGGTTGGCTGAAAGATTTAACTTTTACGCCTATTTTTCAAAATATTTACGTCCGTGCGGCATGCCTCTTACTGTTCATGACAGCAGGACATATACTGATTTCCCTGCCACTCTCATTTTATGATGGATACGTTCTGGAAAAAAAATTCGGCTTAAGTAATTTAAGCATGCGAAAATGGGTGAAACGTTTTTTTGCCAAAATGATTTTAGCTACGATTTTAAACCTGTTTTTACTTTTAACTGTTTTTTTCCTGATGCATTCCTGCGGTACCTTATGGTGGATCGTGGCCGCGCTGGCTTTTTTCTGTTTTTCCATGCTCCTCGGCGTTCTACTTCCGGTAACCATTTTACCCTTATTTTATAAAATAGAGCGTCTGGATAATCCGGAACTGCTGACATATCTGGAAAGATGCACTTACGGAACATCTTTAACTCTGGAGGGTGTTTATCAGATGGCACTCTCAGAGGAAACCACGAAAGCGAATGCCATGCTGGCGGGTATGGGAAAATCTCGCCGTGTCATTCTGGGAGATACACTTTTAAAAAATTTCACGTGGCAAGAAATCGAAGCGATTTTTGCACATGAAGTGGGGCATCATGTGCACCGGCATCTGCCGAAGATGCTTTTTTGTGGTTTACTGGGAAGTTTCATTATTTTTTTTGTAATCGATATTTTTATCCGCTTCTTTTTTTACTTTATGGAACCTTCCACATCAGGAACTGGCGCGTTTTCATTTTTTAATGCCAGTTTTCCATATGCAGATCTTCCCGAGTGGATTTTACCCGCATTTTTATTAGGAATTACCATCACCAGTACGTTCCTGGAACCGCTGCAAAACGCACTTTCTCGGTATTTTGAGAATCAGAGTGATGAATATGCCGTAAAAAATACTTCAGCTGACGCCATGATTCAGGCTTTCCGGAAACTCGCGATCCAAAATAAAGCAGACCCTGACCCGCACTGGCTGGAAGTGTGGTGGATGCATTCTCATCCAGCTCTGGCGGAACGTATTCGTCGGTGCGAAAAATTAAAAGCAGAACGTATAAACCCGGGTGATGGAGAAGTGTGACTTTACAAAAGACGCTTATGAAAATAAAGAAATTTTTTCTTAATATTAAAAATTTTTCAGAGTATTTATACCTGATGTACGATATACTGGTTCCAATTTAAAATTTCGTTTTGTGCGGCTCTAAAAGCAGGCTTTT
>JAUNBR010000018.1 GCA_030527015.1 Planctomycetia bacterium | reverse complement strand
GAAGTTTTCTCTGATTTTAGCCCCAGATTTTTTGTTTCTTCATAAGGTTTTCTCTGATTTTAACCCCCGGTTTTTTTATTTTTTCATGAAGATTTCTCTGATTTTATACACTTTTTGTAATTTTATAAAATTTCCTGAAATGTAATTTCACAAAATTTTTAAGAAGTGGTCTCATTCATTATCCATTTTAGTTTTTTGCCCCATTAAAAAATAGGGTTAAATTCCCTGAAATCCAGTGATGACACCACATCTATTATTTCGCACGATTTCCTGAAATATATCATGCTCCTACTATTTTGGATTTCCGCTTTTAAAATCGCCAGCCACGTCTCCCGTGTTCTCGTGAAATCAGAAATTTAAACGAGAACCGGCATATACCCGATACACTATAAATTTCCGCCTTTTCAGCATTTTTGCTTCGCTGAAAATGCCTGCTTTTTAGAACTGCGTAAAACGGAAATTTAAACAAGAACCAGTATATACACCGGTACTAAAAATCTCCACTTTTCCAAACATTTTTGCTTCGCTGAAAATCCTGCCGGCCTGTCGGCGGACAAGGGAAGAGAATTTTAAATAAATCGAGAATAAAAAACGCCAGCAAGAAAATTCTTACTGGCGAAAACGGAACCATACAACAAAAAAGGAGTTTTTTAAAACATAAGGCTTAAAAACGTATAATCATATCGGCAGCGACAGTAAATTGTGAACGGTCTTTTCCATTATCGAAAGCGCGTACTGTCTGACCTCCCCACGTCTGTTTATAATCACTATAATCCCAGCGCAGTTCTGGTCTCACAGTCAGCCAGCTCAGAGGTGTCCATTTCGCTCCGACCGTCCAGGCAAAATAATTTACAGTTTCACCGGTATCCGTACCCACGACCATGGTATCCTGTGGGTCATTAAACCATTCAAAACGAGTGCCGACCGCCCAGTATTCATTCAGCTGGAAGAAGAGGTAATTAGAAAGTCCGAACCAGCTAATGGTTTCATCGGTGGGATACCGTCCCTGGTAAAGGGTACGCTCACCATTACCTGCAACAAAATCCACAGCATAAGTCATACAGGAGATAATCTGCCATTTCGCCTGTAAATTAAACACCGTCACCCACGGAGAATCCATTTCCGGCTGATTCGTCGCGTGCCGGTTCCAGCCGTATAAACCCATATCCTGTTTACCCGTCATAATTAAAGCGGCGATCGAAAATCGCTGATCGTACGTGTCCAGAGTTAAACCACCGATAAAGGAGAAATCATTATTTACAGTTTCCGTACCATTCCATCCATTCACGGCACCAAGAATAAGATTCATCCGAGGAGAAATTCGCGTGGTGGTCAAAACGCCCGTCATGGTCGTCGGCAGGCCATAAATACTGGTGTATGAGTGAGAGTAAAAGAAGTTATTCGTGGACATCATGGATTCATAACCCATAGGAGAATAAAAATGTCCCATTTTTACACTAATTCCCTGTAACCACGGTGAGTAAACCTCTAAATATGCCTGTGGCAGCGCAGCACCATATTCATCTGCATAACCACGACTATATGTCATTTTGTTGCCCGTACCATTCCAGCGAGGCATATTCCACCGAGTCGTTTCCAGACCGCGTGACTGCATATAATAATAGTCTGTACCGAACATTACGTCCACTCTTCCGCCGATCGCCCAGCAGCCTTCCTGCTTTATGGAACGGCCAAAAGACAGGTAAACCTGATTCAGCTGGAATCCGTTACCACGATCATTCGTTACCTGCGGAAAACTTTCTCGCCCAGTACCAAAAGTAAGTCCCTGCGCTAAATAACCATCCACAAAGAATGAGCCGGGACCAAGAAATCGTGACCCAAATTGCGCGGCAGGACTATAATTAAGATGCGGAGTAAATAAACCGCCCTGCTCCATCTCACACACCGATTCTCCACATGCAGGTTCTCCACACCCGAAACCGCCGCATGCAGAAGTAGTGATTCCAGGTGCGCGCGACTCTCCCGAACAGCTGGAGCAGGAAGCCCCTTCATTTCCAGGAATGGACGCAGAATACGTGGCCGGAACCATCTTCGGAACCGTCTGATAAGCGGGTGATGCGGGAGAAAAACGTGAATACGCCGCCGGATGTGCTGACCCCGGAGCCGCAGAGTTCGGATGCGAAGTATTTCGAGAATACGTCGGATTTTGCGGTGGATAATATTTCCCGCCACCTGTACGTATCCCATTCTGTGCCGTATTATTTTTCACAGGAACCGTCGGCGTACTTCCAAAAGCCGGCGCAGACGGAGAATATAAATAACTCGGACCATAAGTATTCGTACCAGAATCCGTTCTGGAATAAGTCGTGGATGTACTGCCAAAAGCCGGTGTGGTCTGAGCACTCTGAATCGTAGGCACCTGCCCAAAAGCTGGATGATTCCCATTCCGTGTTCCTGAATTAATCGTCGAATAACTTCCATAAGTATTTCCACTATAATTCGAATACCGTACTGGTGAAGAGTAAGTCGGGTAATTTCCGTGGGCATACGCACCAACTGAAAATATAATACAGCTTCCTGACAGTATTAATATTACGCCCAAAAATAATTTTTTCATGACATCATCCTCTTGTCTTTTGGTTCTGGCATTTCTCTAGACGTATTTATACCAAAAATATTATCACGTCTTTAGATTCCAGTATTATTACTTTTATCGGTAAACCTCCTCCTATTAATTAACATAAAAACACCAATTTTATGTTTTTTTACAGAAATTCACTAAATACTATTTTTGCGAATTTTGCACAAACATTTTTTGCCTTTCTGCATGAAACAATTTTCCCATTTTCTCGTACCGTACAAATTTTAATTCTAAATTAGTCTTTAATTTTTATTTTCAGTACACTTAAAATTCCAAAATGTGTTACTATTCAAAATTATAGTACTTTAAATTAAAATCATTCACACATCAAAACTACTTTTTCAGAATCAGAACATTTATCAGAAATTGAAAATCTTGATGAAAATACACACGTTCAGTTTTTATTTATTTTTCAAAAACATACAGTTTTACACATATTTATTACTGTTTCTCGTTTAATTTTCCATTTTGTACGATTCTAAAGCAGGTATTTTCAGCGAAATAAAAATGCCGGCCTGTCGGCGGACTGAGAAAGCAAAAATTTATAGTACATCGGGGGGACAAAATTCCATGCAAACTGTTTTTTTTCTGTATTTTCACAAAATGTAAAAAAAAAAGAAAAAATAATGAAAAATTTTTACTGAAAAAAAATCTTTTTGCGTAGTAGAAGTATAATGTTAGACGATAAAAAGAAAAGGATTATTTCTATTATATAGATTTTTACAGCCGGTCAGTCTGTACGTATAAATCTAAATATTATTTATAAATAAAATATTAACCTCAAATATCATTTATAAATATAAAACCAGACTTTAACTAGAAATTATTCCTTTAAAATATGTTCGTTTCTTTCCTGGAAAATCACATACCGTCTGGCTTTTTCCCGGTTAAACTTTAGAATTGGAACTAGAAGATGAAAAAATCCGCCTCGAAAAATTCTCACAAGAATCGTTCTGCTCAAAAAAACGTACGTGGTAATATGAATCCACACAAATTTCATATGGAACAGTTAGAGCCTCGTCACCTGCTGTCTTCTGTTCCTTTGGCCACAGGCATGATCGGAAATTCCTTCCAAGATGAGGCCACTTTAACCATAACGGCAGAAAACACGGACGAAAACCGTTCGGTTATCGTGGAATTACATGTCGAAAGTGCCTCTGGTTCCCTGCTTGACCCTGGCAGTATGACGCTTTCCAGTTCCAGCGAAAATTCGCCCATTCTTTATCAAAATGCAAATTTTGAGGGCACTTCCGCCTTCATGATAGCAAAACTGATTCTAAATCAGGAGTATACTCTTCACATATCCTCTGAGGGGGAAACCACCGGCGACTATAATATTTATGTCTTCATGCCGGGCGACATAAACTCGGACGGTATTCTCTCCGAATCGGAATATGCACGAGCTGAGGCGGCCGTTTACCAGACAGACGGTTTTTCCAGTGGTCTCGCGCGAGTTTTCTTTGATACGTACGGATATGATTTATACCGTGAAAATTTTTACTCTCCGAATCTTGACATAAACGGAAACAAAAAAGTTGATTCCGAGGAATTAATCCAACTAATGTACGACAATTATCAGCTGACTTCCTCCAGCGAAATCACCATTACTCCGACGGTCATCACCGATAATGAAGCGCCTCAGGTCATTAATCCTGCCATTTTAAACTCGACAGGTGAGAGTCTCGACGCTTTTTCCGGCGAAAATAATACTTGGGATGGCCCCTGGAGCGACACTCAAAACTCGGATCTCATAACCAGTACGGTAACTGGAGCCACGGGATTTCTCCTCACCGGAACCCTTTACGATAAAACGGAAATTTCCTCCGCCACAGGAAAACTTTCTTGGAACGATGGTTCTCATAAATTTAACATGTGCGAGAACGGTTCCTTTAATACAGACACATATTATACTTATGATTCCACCACAGGATCTTTTTCTCTGGACATTATAAAAATCCTTAAAAATGAGAATTTAGACCTTACCGACGGAGTCCCGGAGGGTGAATACACACTAAAAGTCTGGGGGGCTGACAGTTATAATAACCAAAATACCGAAAGCACCGCCCAGGAAATTAAAATCGTCGTCGACAGAACTCCGCCTGCGGTCACTCCAGGCACTATTACTGGCATGTCAGGCATCACAAAAGAAAACTCCGAAGATCTCACCGTCAGCCTTTCGGGAACATACGCCTCTGGAGAATATCTCCAGCTCTGGAGACGTACAACCACCCAAGAGAATTCTGCCGCGACTCTTGTCAGTTCCATTCTGATTACAGATGACATGTGTAACGACGGTTCTTACACCTTCAAAAATATCTCACTGAAAAATTTAATGGACGGTGAATATGTTTTCCTCGTACGTACTGCGGACGTGGCCGGAAATATTAACCCGACGATCGCCAGTACAAATATAAAAATTGACCGTACCGCACCAGTGATTACCGTCGATCTCACTGCCTCTGCCACACCGGAGACATATCCTGGCACAGACAATTTTACCGGTCTTTACACGCATGACACCACGACCGATTTAACGATTTCCGCCACGGATTCTACTAATCTGACGTATACGCTGCTGATCGACGGAAACAGTAATTCCTCCTACACTCCCACGAACGGAAGTTTTACTAATGTGCCTTTACTTTACGGCGACAACACATTCCAAGTGATCCTCACCGATGAATCTGGTAATACAACGGAATCTTCTATAATCACGATTCGTCAGAACACACCGCCGGCGGTAAAAATGGGAGCTTCGGATCAGGTGATTCTCCAAAATTCCACGAATACTTGGTCTCTGGATATTACTAATCTTTTCTCTGATTCAGATGCCTCCACGGACACACTCCTCCCCGGAAGATACTCCGCCGAATACACCTCCGATGCCATACTGAGCGCGGCCTTCCAAGAAAATGGCGGCAGCCTTTTCCTCAACATTACATTTAATTCCATTCCAGAAAACTCCACTCTCCTGGAAAGTACTCTGAGGCTTACCTATACAGATGCTTACGGTGAAGCCGTCTCGGACACACTGAACGTAATTTACACCAAGGATAATGCAGCACCCACATTAACGAATGTTTCCATTTCACCCGCAACAGACATTACAAATAATAATCCTTTTTTAACAAAAGGCGACTCTGGAAACTTTACTATTAACGCGCAAGTTTTTGACACCACCGGCATCCTTGAACTTTACGCAAAAATTACCGGCCCAGATTCCCTGTCCTCTGGTAATATTAACCTCATGGACACCACGCTTTATGACACTAACTCCGCCGAAAGATCACTGAACGTACGCACCCTGCTCGGACGCTCCGACACAGAGCTATTACCGGATGGCGATTATACACTCACAGTCTGGGGCACGGACACTTTAGGAAATTCCTCCACCAGCGACGATCCCAGTGACAAATTCACCTTTACGCTGGATTCCACTGCGCCCACACCGCTTACGGGTATTAGTGTATCGCGTTTCACGAAAGACACCACACCTGAAGTTACCATAAATCTTCCGGAGGTGGATGAAACCGAAACAGCGAACCTCTGGGTGGAATTATCTGTCTACAGTGTCCACGAAAACGGTGAAACTCTCGTAACGACTCAGCGGGTAACATATAACAGCCTCAGCGAAAATAATAATAATAAACTTACCATAACCGGCGCTGAGGGTGTAGACTTAAGTGAAGGCGAATACACCCTCAAAGCTTACATGATGGACCAGGCAGGAAACACTTCTGCGTCCGTTACAGGTACGGTAACGGTGGACACCACCGCACCAAATATTTCCAGCCTGGAAGTCTCTGGCGTTACTGAAGGTTCCACAGAAAACGCGTTGGCCAACTTCACCGTCACTTTAGAGGGTACCGGACCGGGTTCCGTCAATTATTATTTAACGCTTCCTGGTGAAGAAACACCATCTCGATCAGAGACGAACACGACGGACGTAAAGTATACTTTTACGGACGTCCCACTCACGTATGGTACCCAGACGTACACATTACGCGTTACGGATGCGGCAGGAAATGAGGCAAATCAAACTATCACCATCACTCAGAATAAAACGCCTGAATACGTTTATGACGGCAAACTAAACACCACCCACTCATCCACAGCAGGCACCACAAAAGTAATTTCATTTCCTTCCACTTATTTTTTTGATGAGAACCCGGACGAACTCACGATTACCGCCAGCGCCAGCAGTTCTAATAATCTGGCGACAGCCACTTATAATTCCACTACTGGTGAAATCACAGTGAATTTTAGCGAATTTCCTAACTCTGTGAATACCGAAATCATCACGATCGAAGTTACCGCGACCGACGAATTCGGCAAAACAGCCTCCACCAATTTTAACATTACGTACATACGTGTGAACACCGCCCCGACGTGGAATTCCGCCGCCGAAAGTCCGACTTTTACCCCCGGAACGGAAGGCGAAATAAACCTTTTAGATTATATCACAGACGCGGAAACACCGAATGGCCTCAGCTTCTCAAACGTAAGCATTACTTTCGGCAAAGATAACGCTGGTAACGACACGATATACACCTTAACCCCTAAAGCTGACAATCCTTCTGTTTACACCTGGACTCCACCAGCGGGTTATTATGGTTATGGCGTTTTAACGGTTACCGCCACCGACCAGAGCATCGGTAGCGGAGATGGTCAGGCTGAAAAAATAGTGACATTTGACAACAAAGAAATTATCGTCAGCTGGGTAAACGCCGCGCCGACAATCACTCTGAAAGAAGAGGCAGCTTCAGTCAAAATTTCTCAGGTCGATTCAGATGACACAACAGATCGCACGATTTCATTAACGGATTACTTTACTATTACAAATAATGACGGAACTTTCGTAAAGCCTGACGGAACCACTTACGTAGATCCCGCGCCCACCCAAACTCTGACTTTCGCACTGTCAGATTCATTCACCGAAAGTCCCCTGTTCGTCCAGGACAGTGTTTCTCTCAACGCGAACGACGGCACCCTTCACTATAAACTCAGCGCACTGGCATACGGCTCCACCAGTATTCCTTTCACCGTATCGGATGGATCCGCTTCTACCAGCGCCACCCTACCGTTCACCGTCCTGCCCGTCAGTCACGCCCCCACAGGTTCCGCAGTAAAATGCTCCTTCCAGCTAAATGCTGAAAGCATGGTGCAGAGTTTTGATTTACTGACGCTGGGGAACGTTACGGATCTGGACGTCGGACAGACTCTTTCCGTCACCAGCGTAACGCTCGGCACCGGAGAAAATCCCCCTGAGCTGGACAGTACAAACTCTTCAGCTTCCCTCACGGTAAACGGGGTCTCCGTTACCTTCACGCTGAATAAAAACAGTCTTCAGGTCACTGTCCCGGAAGGAACGGATCTCGAAGACCTGAAAGATCAGTCCGTGAATTTCAGTTTTACCGTGGCGGATGACGGCGCGCTGCCCACCGGTGCCACCGAATGGTCTGACGGTATCAAAGAAGCTCGCACTCCAACGGAAATTACGATTTCAGGAAACACCTGCGCATTTAACACATACGCGGTTTCAGATACTTTTAATATAACAGTTAACGCCTCAGGAAAAGCTTCCGCTCCGGTTTCGATAGACATTCTCGCCGAGAGCCGTGAGACCTGGGGAGAGCTGCAATTTACCCTGACCGGTGGTCCTTATAATATTTATCCTGAAAATTCCGTAACCCCCGCAGGCACCGCGACCATAAATAATGACGGAACGGTCACCATCGATTTACCGGCTTCCGCGCATGGCACCTACACTTTTGAGTTCACCATCACGGAAGCCACGACCAACATTACCGCCAGCGCGACCATCACGCTGAACGTAACCGGCGTAAATTATGAATCCCCAGAATTCGAAACGGGAAAATCAGCGACCGATCTGGCGAATTTCACCGTAAAGGAAAATGAGAGTCTCACCATCACGAAAGCTGATCTGGATGCCATTTTCACCGATTACGAAACACCAGACGCATTAACTTATGCACTCGCGCTCACGGACGCCACGAAAGGCACCATTTCCGGCCCGGACGGGGACGGTAACTTCACCTTTACTCCCTCGGCTGGCGTTTTCGATGAATCCGTGGCCTTCACCGTTACCGTTACCGACGCGACGGTCGGCGAAGACCCTGCGAACGTCACGGTCTTCACCGGCAGTATTTTTGTCCAGGCAGATTATACGGTGGCATTAAAAACCTCACTTTCCGCCACCACGAATGAAGATGCCTCCGTGAAAATCTACTTATCCGAATTTATCGCGAACACGCCGACAGATGGGGAGGTTACTTATACTTACGCAATTAACGGTATTACTCCCGTCGCCGGGGTTTATACCCTGCTGCACGGTACACTCACCCTGGCAGGCGGTACCGCTACTTATACTCCCGTCAAGGATTATTTTGGAACTGACAGTTTTGAATTCACCGTCACCGCCGTACGTGGCACATCGGAACCCTCCGAAAGTTCCGCCACAGGCGAAGTATCCATCACGATTAATTCCGTCAATGATGACCCCAGTTTCGATTTCGATGAAAATTCCGCTGGCCTAACCATAAAAGAGAATGGTGATGCCTCCATCCTCCTGTCTGGAGATACAGCCACGGTAAACGTCAAAAACATAAGTGCGGGCCCGAACGAATCAGAGGAATGTACCTTTTCTATCTCCTCTTCTATCTCCTCCCATTCAGACGCCCCATTCACCGCTGGAATTAATTCTTTAACTGGAGAAATCACCATCACGAAAACCTCCGCCATGGCCGGTGGCGTCTTCACTCTCGCCGTCACCATCTCTGACGGAGAACTCAAATTGACCAGGAATCTGGAAATCGCCATGGCCATTTCCGTACAAATCGAAGATGATTCCCTGAAACTGGTTGAAGGCACGGAAACGGTAACACTGGCAGCTATCACTAGAATAACTGTTCCGTATTATTTAACGAATGAACTCAGCGTAACCTCATTCATTTTAGCCACCGGAAGTCTATTAAAATCCGGTCAGGAGTTACCTAATACAGAAACGATTAAAAACGCACTTCCGGAAGACAGTTACACAGAAACCGATGGATCCACACTGACTTTAAAAGAGGATGTAGTACTCGCAAGCGGGATCCAGATAACCAACACAACTTTACTTTCCGGAACAAAATTAGCCACAGATTCAATGAATCTGGATTTTGTTACTCCCCTTTCAGCGACCATCAAAACATTTTCTCTGAATCCGGATTACTATAATACAGCAGATATCGATAACTTCGTAGCCGCCCCATTAATACACACCACGGATAATTTTGGGGCAAGTATAGCCAGTATCACCGCTCCTGATCTCACAAATACTTTTATTAACTCCGTTTCAATAAATGCAGATAAACAGAGTTTAAACATTTCCTATAAAGTTTACTCTCCCTCCATCAGTCGTGAACCGGTCACGATTACCGTTACCACGGAAAATGGAACAGAGATTCCTGTCATCATAAGTATCGACCATGAAGAGAGCGTCCAGTATTTCTTCCGAATCGTGACCTCTGAGGGAGAAACCATTCAAGACACTACGGTATATGGCACGGCAGACTTTTTGGATTCCATTAGCAAGTCTACATTTACTGTCACAGAAGGAACGACCGTCCATGTCGAGTTATGGGCACAGTATTCATTACCACTCTATTATCCTGGCCTCCCCAGTTTTAGTACGATAACCACAACTCATGGGGTTAACGTTAATGGAAGTTATGATGAAACCTTCACAAGCACAGATCTCTCGTTTACACATCCTATTTCTGGCAGTACGAACGCCGGAGGATATGGTACTCTTGGAGGGGACCAGGTCTTGACTATAGTTGATGATACCACGAAAACGTTTATCATAGGAACAGGTAAAGGAATTATTCTGGCTGGAGGGATTTTCATTCCAGGCGAATATCTCGGATCCTCACTGAATCAGGAATATGTAAAAATTATGGGTGGCTTGGAAATTACACCGACTGGAACAGGAACGATCCAGTTAAATATGGGGCTTTCCTTAAATGATAAAGGTGAATTCATAAACACTTTATATTATCTCAATAATTCTAACACCGTCATAGGCGGAATATTTACCCCGGCACAACTGTCTTTACCAGAACTGGAAATAAAGGTCATACCGTCCACCACGCCTCTTCTGGGAACGGCGTCCGCGCGGGAAACGACGGTGGAAGGTACAGGCGTTTACATGACGCTTTCCAAAACGGAAGAGTCACCATTCCAGACGGAGGCGCTGCCGGAAAATGAACAGTGGATCACGGAATGGGATACACATTATGTAAATCTTTGGGTGAATACGCAGGATGAAAATGTTCAGCTGGATAAAGTTTTGTTTGACCTGCAGTATAATTCAGAGTATTTCACCGCCACGGAGGTTCAGTATACCGACGCAATTCGCGGTCTGAATTACAAGATTTCTGACGCAGACGGAACGATTTACGGACTGGGCGGGAAACTGACCGAGCAGCTCACCACGGAAGAGGGGTTCATTCTGATTGGCCGTGTGAAAATGGAATCCCTCGCTGAAGATAATCTCGCCTCGGATACCGTGGGTTCCGTGAAAACAGGCCTGGCGCTGGACGACATTCTACTCACCAGCGCGGATGGCGAAACGATCACGCCCAACACAAATGTTTATGTAAATACGGCGGTCTTTCCTGTGGTTTATGACGCGGATGACAGCGGAAAAATTGATGTTTTTGACCTCACAAAATTTTTGAGTTATTATGGATCCACCTCACTGGACAGTTTAGATCCCACGGTATGGGCGCTGGATTTCGATAATTCTGGGAAACTAAACATCTTCGACATGCTTTCCTTCCTGAAAAATTATGGTGCCCGTAAAGACAGCACGCAGGAAATCATTTATCCAGAAGGATTCATGCAGCAGTGGATCGGCACCACGCTGCTGACAGATGACGCGACGAATCTTTCGAATATGCTGGAAAACGTAATTTACCGCTGGCAGGATGCGCTGGGAGAACAGTTTAACCTGGATGTTCAGATCATTACGAAAAACCTGGACGGAAATGTTCTGGGAGAAAGCGTAATCGTTTCGACCGACGAAAATGGACGCCCGGACTGCGCGGTGATTTATCTGGATTCCGACGCACTGGGGAAAGGCTGGTATATTAACGAAACAGACACGTGGCTGGCGGAATCAGACCGGTATGACCTGTATACCGTGCTGGCTCATGAACTGGGACACGCGCTGGGGTTAAATCCGGCTTACGAGGGTTATTTAAGCGTAATTAATACATCTGAGAAACATTATGTGGATTCTCAGGGAACGCTGCACCTTCTTTCCGGTGATTTACAGCATGTGGAAAATACAGAGGATCTGATGTATTACCAGCTGGATCCCGGAGTACGCAAAGAAATTTCCACGCTGGATGCGGAAATTCTTATCGCAGCACGTGCGGCGGGCGGAAACGTCCTGAACACGCAAAACATTCCATTAACCGGCCAGACTCAGCCCACGTTCTTACTGCCTACACTGGAGGGGATTACATCCTCCGCGGATGCCAGCTCGATCGTGGACGCACAGGAATGGACGAACACACTGGAAACACAGGTACGCCGGGAATTACAGCGCGTTACCGGCCAGCTGACCGCCGCGGTTCTGGAATCAGAAGAAGAAACGCCAGATTTCGCTGCTTTCACACAGGCAGACACACGTTTATGGGAAGACCTGCTGACAGACGGTACACTAAATCTCGCGTCTTCCACCAGTTCCCACAGTGCGGAAAGCGCGAAAGATCACCTAATGGAAAATTGGGAGTCTCTGTTTCATGATGACGCAGAGGAAGATGAAATTCCGCTGACGCTCATTCAGGAATAATTCTCTTGCCGAAAAGCGGCTCTTCCATAAATAAGGAGTTTCCGGAGAGCGTAAAAAGACGTTCAGAATGTTTTTTTCAGAACGTCTTTTTTAATAGTTTTTATGTTTTGTATCCGATGCACGATGAATTTCCGCTTTTCCGGCATTATGACTGCAAAAAAACGGTAAATTTAAAATAAAAATTAGTGTAAAATAAATATCCCTGTAAATATTTTTACAATTATTGAGGTTCATATGTCTTTTTCATCCAGGCCCAAAAAAAGAAATCATCAGCTGGAAACTCTGGAACCACGAGTACTTTTAAGCGCGACGAACTGGGAACCCCTTCAGCCTGGCGGAATGCAGGCATATGAATATACATCATCCATAAATATAAATGCCGGATCTTCGGGTTCTTTTCAGTTTAATCTGGAACAGGCGGGCGCGACTCTGGATATGATTTTTACCGCCCCGGAAGAAAGCGCGGCTTCAGTACAGATCACCGGTCCGAACGTTAATAATTCATTAACTCTGAGTGCCGGCGCATCTAGTTTCTGGTCTTCCACTTCATGGAATCTGTCTCTGGAACCCGGGGCTTACACGGTTACCGTCACTCCACAAATAACCAGTACAGGCGGTACGTTTACCATGAACTTACTGCAAAACGGCCTCTGGGAACGAGAACTTTTAAGCGGTAATAATCATTCTCTGCAAAATTCTCAAAAAATTACGGCGGCGGAATTTACTTCCGTTTCCAGTTCCGTCAGTCAGAATAATCTTTCCCAGGCGGTGATCGTGGGGAAATTTGACGCGGCGGGCACCGACGACTGGTATTCTTTTGATTTAACCGCAGGAGAGAAAACGGATCTCGTTCTGCACGCGCCAGGAAGTCAAAATTTAACTCTGGAATTATGGGACGCCACCGGATGCCTCATTTCAGGAAGTGCCTCCGAAAATTTTACTCAAATTATCGACGATTTTATTAATTCCTCGGAAACTGGAACGCAGACGTTTTATATTCGTCTCCGCGGTGCGACACATTCAGGAGAAATCGCGGACGGATTTTCTTCCGACATCAGCGGACGTTACACGCTTATCATTTCAAAGAACGTATCTTTCGAAATGGAGCCGAATGGCTTTACCCCCGGAAGCTCTTCCAGCATTTCCGGCAGTTCGCTGGATGTAAATATCGCGGGTACCGGTCAGGTCAGCGATCAGATTCAGTTACAGGAAAATGTTCTTTCTGATTCAGCGAAAAATTTCGCTCAGGCCATTTCTGTCGACGGAAATCGTATGGCGGTTACCACATACGACAGTACGTCTGGAGGAAGAAAACTTTCCGTATATGAACATGATGGAAAAACCTGGCATCTGAGTACCAGCATAAATTCCTCCGCAAGCAGTGATTCCATGTTCGGGTTTTCTGTTTCCATTTCCGGTGATTACATTATCGTGGGAGCACAAAACGCACAAAACAGCGCGGGCACAAAAACGGGTACCGCCACGATTTACCATTATACCGGCACGCGCCTGGAAGAAGTCACACTTTTAGCACCAGAGGATCTTTCCGCTTCAGACGCTTTTGGCACCGCGGTAATGATACATGGAGATCTCGCAGCAGTTTCTGCTCCCGGAGCGACTGTCGGAGGAGTAAAGTCTGGTGTGGTTTATATTTATCATTTTAACGGCAGTCAGTGGTCTCTGGAAACAAAAATCGCAGGCGGTTCTCTGGGAACGGTCTCTGCGAAAACTACTTCCGTTTCCGATGAAGGACGTTTTGGCTCTTCCATGGCTTATGATGGAAATTATTTAGTCGTCGGAGCCTCGAATGATGAAACATTAAATTCCAGCGGAAATACACTGGCCACCGGTGCGGTTTATGTCTTTCACCGTACCTCTGCCGGATGGACACAAGTATCTCGGTTACAGCCAAAAGATTCTCATGGAAGCACGCACCGCGGCATTAATTTTGGAGATTCTGTCGCCATTTCAGATGGAATACTCGCAGTCGGTGCCACGAATCATAATGCACAGACCACTGTTACCGGCGCGGTTTACACATACCGATTAAGCACTCAGGAAGACTCTCAGAGTTCCTCTGGTGTAATCTGGAATGATGAAAATATTCTCTCTCCCACCGTGCAAAATAATGATATTATTTTTGATTTCGGATGCTCTGTGTGTATTCAGAATGGAAAAATTCTTGTCGGTGCGAGTTCCGCCATTTTTTTCGGATCTGGCTTCACGAATGGAATCACCGACACGGGTGCGGCTTTCATTTATGAATATGCCGCGGAAGGGACAGATACGTCTGCTCGCGCAGGCTGGAAGAATACCTCCGTAATCACGCCGGAAAATATTACGACAGACCGTTCCCTTTTTGGACAGTCCGTCGCCTGGATGAACGGCACCGCATGTGTCGCCGCAGCACGCGCCAGTTCCGTATATACATATAACGGTCTGCCTGACACAGATACATGGACGGTATACTTATCCGAAAATCAGCGGATAAATGTTTCTTTAACTGCTTTCGCGCCAGCAGATCCTGATACAGAAACCCTGACGGCGCCGACAGTCGAAGTTTACGATCAAAATGGTACGCTGGTAACCGTTTTTGCGGCCGCTTCCGGCGCGACCGAATTCTTGCAGACATTTTCACCAGAAAATGCACCTGGTACTTACTCTTTTGTTGTTCGCGCCGCAAGTGAAAGTTCCTGTCAGTATTTACTAGAAATTTATGAGATTAAAAATAGTTCCAGTTCACCCGTCGGGACACGTCCTGAAATAATAATAGAAGGCATTTCTCCACAGGCGGATGCAGCGGTTTCGGTAACTCCAGAAACCGTTACCGTCCGATTTTCTCGGCAGATACGGCACATCTCTCTCTCACAGGGAAAAGCAGAGCTTCGGTGGAATACAGGAAAGGTTACTCTGACTTCTCCTGTTTTTCTTGATGGAAATACCCTGCAGTGGTCTGTTCCCTCAGGCACTATAATTCCAGACGGACAGGTTACCGTATCTCTGGAAAATATCGTGGATGTATGGAATGAACCTCTGACCGCCTCTTATGAATTTCGGTATGACACCACATTACCGACTGTCCTAAGCTTCACTCAAGAAAACAGTACGGTCTCAGGACGTTTCCTTTTCGGAAAAATTACATTTTCTGAATCCATGGCCGATAATTTTACGTCGGAAAATGTCCTCCTTCAGGGACGCTTATCTGGTATGCAGGAAGTTCTGTCAGAATATGACTCTCAGACAAAAACCCTTTCTCTTTATACCGCCACGATACTTCCTGATGACAGTTACACCCTGACGCTTAAAAGTGGTTTTGACGGCATTCATGACCAGGCAGGTCTGGCTCTGGCGGGAAGAGGAGGAACTGTCGCCACGGATTACACGACCACATTTTTTATTGATACCGATAATGTGCCCTCTCTGGACGCATCCCTTTCTTCTGTGGGTCCATCATGCGCGATGATTTATCAGACCGTATCAGAAGCCACACTTTCCAGCGTTTCTGATACAGATAATTTCAGTATTTCGCTGTCTGCCAGGCAAATCATTTCTGTAAAAGTTACAGGTGAAAATGATGGCATGAGACCCATAATCGAAATCTGGAAATCAGGTGCTCAAAACGCATTAAAAATCTCTGAAACACCCAGCACTTCCAGCGGATTCATTTCTGCTTACACCATCCCTGACTCCAGTAATGGAGGAGGAGACGGAGAATATTTTATCCGTATTTCTGCCGCGGCAGGAAGTAACACGGGATATTATACCATTCACACTATTCTTAACGCAGGCGTGGAAAAATCTGGAGATAATCAGACTTTCTCCACCGCACAGTCCATGCCTGAATTAAAAAATATCACCACGAACACCAGCACATCTGGAATTACCCAGTCCGCGATTCTTGGGAAACTCCAGGATACTGCCGACAGCGATTTTTATTCCATCCGCATGACGTCCCAGAGCACCATAAGTTTTTCTCTGTCCAGCGATCATCCTTATACCATTTTAGAAATTTATGACCAGAACATGACACTCTGTGCCCGTGGTAATTCCACCGGCGAGGGAAATTTACAGCAAATTTCGCTTTTCAAAAACACTTCCAATTCATCTCAGACATATTATATTAAAGTTTCTTTTTCTGCCGAAGAAGACGTTTCTGGTTCCGTGAATTATGAGTTAATCGCCACCGGAAATGGCCTTATGATTCCTTTCGGTAATGACACTTTCTCCTCCGCGAAAGATATAAACCGAGAGAAGAATATTCTGGGAACAGTAAATTCTCCTTTCACTTCCAGCTTAAATTCCGGATTAAACATTACCGAGATAAACACTTCCAGTTTAACAGAAGCACAGATGGCTTCTTTCGGAAATTCCATCACGGTTTCCGGAAACTGGGCAGTTCTTGGATCCGGTACTTATGCTGCCGTATACCATTATGACGGAGCAAAATGGAATTTTCATCAGCTCATTACCCCTTCCAGTTCAGAAACTCCTCAAATTACCAGCGTGGCTCTCGACGAAAATACTCTTGTTTTAGGTGACATAAACGCCACCACTTCAAAAACCGGTGGTATTTATATATATTCTCTGCAGGATAACCTCTGGACTCTGGACACTTTCTTTTCTCCTGCCGACGGTGAATATAATGATCGTTTTGGGCACGCTGTGGTAATAGACGGAGATATTATCGCGGTTTCCGCCGTCATGGCGAACGAAATGAATGCTGGAAATGCAGATGTGGGAGCGGTTTACATCTTACGAAAATCACATACCGGCCTCTGGCAGCAGGAAGAAAAACTTACCGCTTCTGATTCTGCCCTTACTGAATTTTTTGGAAGTTCTCTGGCGTTACAAAACGGTTTTTTAGCCGTGGGTACCCCTTATGATTATGAAACGGACGCAGGCAGGGTTTATATTTTCCGATATAATCATGGAAAATGGGAAGAAACACAGATTCTAAAACCGACAGAACAGACGGGAGCCATGTTCGGCACATGTGTGCGTTTTTGTGATGACTGGCTGGCCATTTCCGCACCTGGTCAGAATTATGAAGGACAAAATGCCGCAGGTACGGTTTACGTTTACCGCCTGGATAACATTTCTGGATCATGGCTTTATCCACAGATTCTCCGGCCCGACACTCCCTCCGCTTTCAGTTACTGGGGAATGCAGCTCGCGCTAAACAGCACGAATCTTTTCGTTTCCTCGTATCCTTCCGTTTCCTCTTCTTCCTCCTCCACATCTCAGACCGTGGTACAGTGTTTCTCCCTGACTTCCGCCATTCCCACCGGTTCCGGCGCGTGGCAGGCCGCCTGGCAAAATACGTTACGTGATACCTCTTCCATTTTACTGACCTCAAACAATTATCAGTTACTGACGACATACCCCGGACGTTCCTCAGACAGTGTAAAACTGGAATCTTGGCAGGGATTTAAAAATACGGATTATTTTACATTTACATATACCTCCGGAGCACGTATTCTAGTAAATTCTGTAAATGACTCCGCCACTTCCACCACCGCAGTTACACCTCTGGTGGAAATACTGGATGCAGATGGAAAAATCATCGTTAAGAATACTGGTGGTTCTTCCTCTCAGGAAACCATTTTACTTTCCGCATCCGAATTTACCGTGGGAACTCAGTATTATATCCGTGTTACCGCCGCAGAAGGAAATACCTGTCATTATACTTTATCGTTAACCTCTGCACCGGTGGTAACACCATTTATTACAGACATTTCTCATCAGGAGAGTATTTACACCAATAATCCTGAAAAGGCGATTACTCTGAACTTTAGTGAATCCATCAGCGAAAAAGATTTACAGTCTTCTTATTCCAAAATAACCATGACCACCTCTGCTGGCACTACGGCCTGCACGGGTTATAAATCTCTTGACGGAAAAAACGTCATTTTTTACTTCGAAAACGCCAGCGTTTCAGACGGCGAAATTACAATAAATGTCCCCGGGAATACCTTCCGAGAAGTAAATAATACTTACTTTAGTGCGTTTAATACAACTTATATTCTAGACACCTCCGCACTTTCTTGTGTAAGTAATGACCTTACCGGCACCACGAAGGACATTCTTTTACTGACAGCTCCTGATTCAGGAACTTCAGCGAAAATCACCCTTTATTTTTCAGAGGCGATTCGTCCCGCCACCATTTCCGCTTCCGACTTTATCCTTACCGGCACACTTACAGGCCAGCACATTATTTCAGATATTCAGATAACTTCCACGGAAACTATAAACTCCATTACCCTGGATTTCGGAATCATTCCCGAAGATCATTATGTTCTTTCATTACATCCTAAATCTGGTTTTTTTACAGATTTAGCAGGAAACACCGTGGAATCTGATTTTTCTCTCGAATTCACCGCCACTTACCCTTCTGGCACCATTCACACACTGGACGTTTTTGAAAAAATAGCACTTCCTGAATCTCTGGGTTATCAGACCTCTGTTTCTGGATACTTCACAGCCAGCGGGAAAACAGGATCTGACCACCAGTATCAGATAACGGTCGCGCCAGGCCAGTCTTTTCATGTCGCGCTAAATGCGGCCTCTGCACAGGCTCTAGAAATCGAAGTACGAGAAAATGACCGTCCTCAGACCTCTGCTGAAGGTAATTCTTCCTTCTTACAGACAGACCCTCTTACCGTAACTGGCTATCAAAATAAAACATACACCATCATTATCCGAAACACTGGAAATTTGGACAGCATTTACGATTTACATGTACTGATAAACGCCGCCACGGAAAAGGAAGCTCTGACTGAATCCAGTAAATTAAATGACGTGCCTCAGAATGCACAAGATATTACTGATTATCTTTATTCACCAGACAGAGATTTCACTTCCACAAAAATTACTTCTGTAAATGGTGCTCTTTCCACTTCTAAGGATGTGGACTGGTTTAAATTTACCGTGCCGGAAAACGCATCATTCATGGTAACACTTAACAGTAACACCACAGGAAATCTTTCTCTGGAACTTTATGCCATTTCTCGCGCCGGCTGGAGCGCCACCAGCATAACGGAATCCAGCCTGACACGGATTCAGGCTGGTACACCCACTTCAGAAACGGATGCATGGATCGGAAGTGTCATAAACATGACCGCGTATGCGCCAGGCACCTATTATTTAAAGGTAAACGCAGATAAGACAGAACACGCTGAAAATGAAAATTCCACTTCTAATATTTTCGCAGAATATGGAATTACTCTTCTGCAAAATGCGATTTTAAACCAAGAACCGAACGACTCTCTTCAAAATGCGCAGCCTCTGGAGCAAAACAGCACCGTAATCGGTCATGCAGGTGGCTCCGATAATTCTCTGCTTCCACTTCAGGGGAAATACTCTTCTGAAATTACGCGCGCCGCCAGTGAAGGACAGACCGTCATAACGAACGGTGAGTTTATTTTCGTCGCCGCGCCTAATTCAAATCGTGACGGTGAGTACGCAGGATCCGTGGCCATTTACACATTCTCTGGATCCCAGTGGACTTTATGTGGACATCTTGAACCACCCACCCTTTCTCCTTTCAGCCACTTCGGAACCGCAGTCGCCGTGGATGGAAATACCATGATCGTCTCCGCTCCAAAACAAATAAATTCAGACGGTACCACAGGTGCTGTTTACATTTATCATTTTGACGACTCTGTCTGGAAGCTGACGGGAACCATTCTAAATCCCAACAAAATCGGAGAAAATTTTGGAAACGCGCTGGCGATTTCTGACACCCGAATCGTCATCGGAAGCCCAGCAGATTCAGGATGCGCTTATGTCTTTACTTACCGTGATTCACAGTGGATCTGGGAATCCACTCTCCAGAATCTCGGTACGGAATCTCTCGGGAGTAATTTCGCCACCTCTGTCGCGATAAATGGCGAAACCATTCTCGTCGGCGCACCCACACAAACAATTACCCATAATGGCATTTCCTACCAAAATGCTGGTTCCGTTTACGTTTACCAGTATTCTGGAAATTCCTGGACACACACTTCCACTCTTACCGCTGAAACGAATGGTGATTTTCAGGGACAGACCGGCGCACTTTTCGGAAGCTCTCTGGCAATTCAGGATTCACTTCTGATCATCAGTGCGCCTAGTGAAGATGTCTCCACCTTCACTTCAGCCGGTGCTGTTTATGTATACACACTTAATGCCACCACCTCAGAATGGGAAGGAGCACAAAGAATTATCCTCTCTTCTCCCACCTCTGAAAGTCACTTCGGCAGCTCTCTGTCCCTGGACGGTAACGCTCTTTTAATCGGCGCATCTGGATACACGCTCTCTGAAAAAATAAATACAGGTTCCGCCTGGCTTTACCAGCGCAGTTCAGGAAACACCACCTGGTTTACGCAAAAAGAATCGCTTCAGACAGATACGCAGCAGGCTTATGATTCATTCGGAACCTCCGTCTGCATCTGTAATGGTTTAGCAGTAATCGGCGCCCCGATGAGTGACACCTCCGTGACAGACACTCGCGGAGTTACACGCCAGACGACCACCGGGGCTTTTTATATTTTCCAGAATATTTCTGATTCCGACTATTATTCTCTTACTGCCGACTCTTCAAAAAAAATCGTAGTAACTCTTACCGTTCCTGGGGGCAAAAACGCTCTCTTCCAGAACGGTTTTCCGATCTCCGAAAATACTGTCGTGCTACAAAATATTTATGGTCAGTCCATTTCCGGTACTTACGCAAATAACCAGTGGACCTTCGAAACGGGAATTAGCAGCGGAGGAAAATATTATTTAATCGTCTCCAGTTCAGATGAACTTTCCGGCGAGTATTTCCTTCATGTGGATGGTATCCAAATCTCCTCCATTTCTCCACAGCTGCTGAAAATAAACCCTGCAGAAGATGATTATCCACTTACTTCACCTCCAGACTCATTCAGCTTAACTTTTGACACTCCGATTCGTGGCGATTTAATCGACTTACAAAACATCCACATAAATACCGGAAACGATCAAATTTCCCCCACCGGTTTATCTGTCTCCGAAGATGGTCAGACGATTACTTTTTACTTACCCACAAGTGATGTGGAATATTCCAGCCAGACGCCTGAAATTTCCATTCCCGCCAACACTTTTTACTCCGTCAGCGCGGTACCATACACCTCCGCCATTTCACAAAAATTTAAATACAGCACTTCTCCCGTCACCATAACCTCTCAATTATTGGCTTCCGAAACAGAAACCTCTTTCACCTGGAATTTCAGTAACCCTCTCTCTTTACCCTCAGATTTACAGAAGTTACAGGAAATCTTTCAGGTTTTAGATGCCGACGGAAATCCGTTACCTGGAACATATGAAACCGAAATGAACAGCACAAATTCCACCATTTCCACACGGTACGTTAAATGGATTAGTGCTGAACCACTTCCCCACGGAACAAAAATCACCACGTCTCTGAACGGCATTCTGATTTATGAAAATTCCGGAACTGTCCTGTCCAACTTAAATACAGACGGTAACATCATTCAGAACATTACTTTAAACCTGAACGAAAAAATAGAGACTTATCTTATCCTTCAGGACGACACGACCAAAACATCTGACTCTGCCATTTCAGGAACTTCCACCATTCCGGACGGTCTTCCCTGGGCCGATGAATGGCGTACTCTCTGGGTGGAAGTCTGGGCATATGTCGATTCTCAGAACACCTCCGGCATTTCTAATATTACTGCGGATCTCAATTATACTCCATCTTATTTTGTTCCCGCCATGACAGATGCTGGTGCTTACACTTTCGAATCTTCCTCCCTCTTTACAGGCGAAAATGGAAGTTTCTCCATTTCCTCCTCCACCACAGGAAAATTACGTATGACCGCCACGACGAGCATGGAGAATGTGGCAGCGAATCAGTATGTTATGCTGGGACGAGTTAAATTTCTCCCCAACACATCTGATCCCGCATCAGAATGTGGAATCCCAGTAAACCAGACGGCGCAGAACAGCGGATTCACACTTCAAAATATTCACGGCGAAACAAAATCCGGAAGTTTTCAGAATCTAGAGCTTACTTCTGCCTCCACAAAAATATTTCCAGTCGTGTATGACGTGAATGATTCAGGAAAAGTAGACGTTCATGATTTAATTACTTTTCTGGGTAATTATGGTAATAAAACAGAACCCACGGAAGCGTTCACGCACTATGATTTCGACTGTAACAGAAAAGTAGACGTTCATGATTTAATTACTTTTTTGGGTAATTATGGAAAATCGCGCGCTTCCACTCTCCCGATCTCTTTTACGAAAGGATTAACGGATGTCTGGACAAATTCTGTCTCGACACTTAATGAAACCAGTAACATGGTTTCCGCCGATAAATATGTCTTCTCCAGTGAAACACAAAATTTGACGGACACCACCGAATCATTATCAAAAAATATCTCTCAGGATGTTCCCATCTCCGTAACGTATGAATTACCCACCACGTTACAGACAGAGATTCTTACTTCTGATGAGATCTCCTCTTTACAGACAGAGACTCTGGACCCGGAAGAGGTTTCCGTTTCTAAAGATATTTCCGTCACAGACGTTTCCCTTCAGTCCCGTTTTTTAACAGATTATAATACCATTAAAACGGCACCCACCGCTTCTCTGCCCGTATTAATTTCTGATTTACCTGATATTCAGATCCTAAAATTTTCTGGAAATGTTTCCGCAGCGGAAATTGGAAATGTTAAATGGATGGACATGAATCTTCCACATGCAGAGAAACTTTCACGTAAAAATGTGGAAGCTGAAAAGAATTCTTGCCGAGAGAAAATTTTCGCCGAGGATTTTCTTTCAGAAGAGGACTCTTTATTTTCACAAGATATGACAGATAATGAAAATTCAGACTGGCCGCCATTTATCATTTAGCCACGTTTTTCTTTAAACCCGTTCAGCTTAAAATTTCATTTCATGCGGCACTAAACCCCGGCATTTCACGCATTTAGAAATGCCGGAGAAATGGAATATATCAGATATAAAATTTTATGGCTTTATATGTTATCCCAGATATGCTATAAATTTCCGTTTTTCCAGCATTTTTTACTTCACTGAAAATGTCGGTTTCATAACCGCAAAAAACGTAAATTTAACGTAAACCAGGAAATCCACATTTCATGCGGCCACTGGTGGACATGTTTAGAGAAAAGTGGGAAAATAAAACAGAAATTTACCACCATCCGGCATCATTCAGTTTTCGTTTTCCTTAATCATCTGTGTATACCGCAATTCTCTATATCCCAGCGAAAGATATAACTGAACCGCATGTTTATTTTCAGGCGACACTTCAAGACGATAACGACTTACCGGATAATTTTCTTCTAAAAATAAAAAAAACTCCCTTCCCATTCCTCTGCCACGAAATGCCGGACGCAAATAAATTTCTTCCAGCCAAATGACGGCACCTCCTGCTTCCGGAGAAAAAGATCTGCTCAATAAAGCATATCCTGCGCAGTGTTCATCTATTTCTAATATAAATCCAATTAAATACAGATCCGATTTCATCATCTCCATAAACGTTTTTTCTCGATATTCCTGACGAATCGGATGTAAAACTGCGCTGGAATTATAAAATTCTTCCGACATCTGCAGATATTTTTCCTGATCCTCTGCAGTTATTTTCCGAATTTTCAGCACACTCTCCTCCCCTTTTCCTCCTCTGAGATAAATTTACTCATCTCCTTTTGCCTTCGGAGCGCGATAAATCCAGCGATAATCACTTCCTCCATCCATTCCCGGAATACCCATACGAAAAACTTCCGTCCGCTGTCCTGATGGCGTTTCATCTCCCGGACACCAGTAATTCAGTTTTAACGTTTTATACCGATAAGTTGCGCCAGCCGCCGGTGTATCCGAATTTTTATATGCTGCCGGATCTTCATTCCATTCATACGCATTCGTCAGACCACTAACATAAACAGAAAACTTATCCGTGGATGAATTCACTCCAGACCATAACGCCACTCCCCAGACCTCTTCTCCCGGTTTAATTTCTTTATACATCATCTGAATGGAATCATATATTTTCCGCCCCGGATCTTCTTTACGATTTATAGCCGTTACCGCCAGAGGAATATACCGATCTAAATAATTAAACTGCATCGGTTTCATTCCACTCTTGGCAGCATTCGCTTCCAGCGTTCTTTCCAGCTCTTTCAGCTGGCCTGAATGACCCAATTCTTCTAGCTGCATCTGCTGATCTAAACTCCCCCACGCTTCCAGCCGCCGAAATATATCCATATTCCTCAACTTTTCATCCAAAATTTCCTGTAATTTCTTCTCTTGGGCTTCCAGCCTCTTTATCTCCGCCCTCAATTTATCTTTCTCCTGCGTCTGCCACTCCTTTAAAGCCTTCCACTGTTCTGAAACTTTTTTCTTCTCGCCCCGCACACGGTTTAACTCCCGCAGTTCCCCGACCTGACTCATCTGACGTGTTATCGCCGTGTCCAATTTCTGTAATGTGCTGAGCCATTTTTCATTCTGGGGTCCCGACACTTTCTTTAACTCCGCGATTCTCACTTTCAGCCGCGGCAATAAATCCTCTAACTTTTCTGATCTTTTTTCCGGCTCATACTGCGTGGAATCCCACGTTACCAGCTCAAAATTAGGAATAAATCGCAGGCTCTGTTCCGGATTACGCGTAACCTCATAATACTGCCGCTCCACCGGAACCGGATGACTCCCCAGACTCTTCATATGCCGCATAAGCGTAATCGTCGGCGCACTGTGCGTCTGGGCCACAGGACGATACACCATTCCTGGATTTCGGACTTTATAAATAAGATACCATATTATATGCCGTTTTAGCCGACCATCCGAATCCGGAATATCCAGCGTAATGGACCTCATGGGCTTAAACTCGATATCAAAATACCAGATGTCTCCACGATACGAAATATTTTTCGCCCATGTATATTCCGGCTTCTTCACCGTAATTTCATATATATCGTGCACAAAATTCGTTTCAGAAAAATCTAAAAATGGATTTTTCGCACGCATTACATGTGGAGCTAACTGCCGCGGTGGAAAAACAGGCCGAGTTTTTTGTCTGCCTGCAGAGGAAGAAGTCCTGGGGGCCGGCGTCTGCTGCGCTTCTGACCGGGAAACTCCACCATACAGAGAAAAAAAGCCACTTAATATAAATATTATCCCATAAACAGGGAAAATACGGTTCTGTTTCATTTTAGAAAAAATCATATTCAATTTTTAACTAACATTTTCTTGAGTAAGATTCTGACATTCACCATACCTGTGAAAGTTACACCGCTACAAAACACTAAATACTTTTATAGTATAACCAAATCACCCTCTGTAAGTCAACAAAAAAATGAAAATATCGTCTTTTTTTACAAAATTTTTCATTTTTAAATTTGATTTTAACGATTTTCGAGGAATAACACACATAAAACGCACAAAATATCCTCTTTTCGTATCGTTTCGTCGGTTCACTCACCAAATTTCAGTTTTACTCACCCTCACAGGAAAATCATTTAAATAATATCCGTACATCATGCACTGCCCATTTCCTCTTTCTGTTTTTTAATTTCACAGAAAAACAATTTTTCTGTCGCAAAAAACAAAATGAGTGGATTCCACATTTTTTCCACTCATTTCTCTGAATCCAGACAAAAAACATAATAATGAAAATTTCTCAGTGTTACACTGGAATCTGTCGGTATAAGCATCACACACGCACAGGGGCCACAGCAGTCCAGCACCACCTGACGAAAATTAGGAAATTTGCAGCCATCCAGACAAGGATCATGACCTGTCACTAAAATATCAGCATTTACAATTTCCGCAAAAATATCCGCGTTTACCTGACGATAATCTCGTCCCCACACAAGACGATATACGGATCCATCACGTACAAAATCCGAACCAGGATCCAGTGCGCGAAAAAAAATCGTTCGGTCAAAAGTCTGCCCTGACACATCCAAATGTTCTGGAATACTGTGGCTAAAGAAAATCTTATCTGAAATCCGTACCGCCAGAGGACAGCTCTCCAGATAACCGACCATCGCCAGACGAACATCATCTGCCCGAGCTCCATAACAGTAACGTAACCCGCTGGCAAAAGTATAATTCAGCAGCTGTTTACTTTTTTGAATAGGGTACTCCGTAAGTTCCGCCATTTCATGATTACTGAGAATATGATGAACTCTCTGAGGATAACGCACTTTCATCTCCACGACATCCTCTAAAACCTGATGGGAACGGCACCCTCCTCCTTCCGGATAAAAACCACCTCCATGACATATTTCTTGAAACACTAAATGGCGCCTGGCATGAGTTTCCATTTCCGCTTTTTGCACAATCGCCCTGTAATTTTCAGCATTTCCATGTATATCTCCCGTCAACAACACATCTTCTGCATTTCCCTCATGCAGCACTACAGTATTTCCCTGAAGTGCCGCCGTCCGCTGATTCGCCTCCGTGGCTTCATGAAATAATGAAATCGTCTCTTCTGCTGTACGGGAATGTAACTTCATTAAATTTTACCATTCATTACAGGACATCTCTCTATAATATTCCGTGCGTTTTCCACTGTCCTTTAAATTTTTAGTCTCATACGGTGCTGCCTGCAAATAATTATAATCGCAACAAAAATATCGTTAAACTGGTTCCATCTTAAATTCCCGTTTTGTGCGGCTCTGTGCGCAGGCATTTTTAGCGAAGCAAAATACCGAAAAGCGGAATTTTATAATGTATCGGGTATATAATGTTTTTTACAGTAAAAATCTTCTTAATTTAATAAGAATAGCAAAAATTGTCAAAACGTCCACCCCCGCCTCTATTATTTTTATATCCGACACATGAAAAATTTTCATTTTTTCTGTCCGAAAACGTTACAAGTTCTCTTTCTCCTGGTTCTCCTTTAAATTTCCATTTTCTGCAGTTCTGATACCCACCATTTTCAGCGAAGCAAAAATCCCGGGAAAACAAAAAATCATCGTGCATAAGGTTTATAATATACTGCACAAAAAAATTTTTAAATAAGTAGGAACCTATTCTTCTCGACACTTGACTTTCGTTCTGTTATTTAGTATATTCATTTCATCGGGTATAAAACCAGCATATATAACATCCGCAGACGAGGAAATCATGCCAGAAGAACCCACGATGCATTTTAATCCTGAGCACTCCACGAAAGACGCCGCTGCTCCGCAGGAACCGCTCCGTCCTGGGATGATTTTAGGGACGCGGTACCGAATCGAAAAATTTCTCGGCCAGGGCGGAATGGGGGCGGTCTGGCTGGCCATGGAAATGGGGGCGAACGAGACCGAAATTCAGCAGGTCGTTTTGAAGGTCGTGCCGCCGGAATTACAGCGAAATAAATTCGAGATGGAGAAAATCCAGAAGTCGTTCGAGCTGGTGCGCAAGTTGCGGCATCCGAACATCTGTTCCGCACTAACGTTCGCGCTGGACGAGACATACGGTTATTTTCTCGTAATGGATTACGTCCCGGGAATTGAGCTTTCCGACTTACAGCTCCAGCAGCCGGGGGGCGTTTTCACGTTCGAGCAGACGGTCGAGATTCTCGCGTTCGTGGCGGTGGCGCTGGATTATGCGCACAAGAAAAAAATCCTTCATCGAGACGTGAAGCCGCAAAACGTAATGATTCCGATCGAGGGAAATGAGCCGCAGGTCGACGAACTGAAATTAATTGATTTTGGCCTGGCCGCAGAATACCATTCCACGCAGTCATGTGACCCGGAAAACGACTCCTTCAGCATTTCGGGAACACTGCCCTACATGCCGCCCGAGCAGATAAGCGGTTCACATCAAGATTCGCGCACCGACCAATACGCGCTGGGGGTAATGGCGTATCAGATGCTTTCCGGGCGCTTACCTTTCACGTCGATTGCGCCCGCGGTATTAATGCATAAGGTGCTGAACAGTCCGCCCGATGCGTTGGCGGAGGTGCCGCCCCACGTGAATTCCGTCCTCTGTCGGGTCATGGCCAAAAACCGAAATTTACGTTACGATTCCTGCGTGGATTTTGTAAACGCTCTGAAATCGAGGAAGATGGAAAACCCCGTGCCTCTTTCGATGGAAAATGTGGAGACGCCGAAGAAGAATTCTGCCTCCCGAAAAAGCATGTTCGTCTGGGGAGCGATCGTATTACTCCTGGCGGTCTGTGGAGGAGTGTTCGGCTGGATGACCATACAAAAATATGCTTCTGTCGCGACTCTGAAAAAAACACACTCCGAAAAACCATTTTTCCCTCCCGTCACACCAAAACCTGAATCCACACCAAAACCTGAATCCACGCCGGAACCCGCGCCAGCCGTGGCCTCCACACCAAAACCGGAGGGAACCCTTCCTTCTCTGGCAGGCCGTTCTCTGATTGCGACGACTGGCTGGGACAGAAATCTACAGATTCGGGACAAAAAAACAGGCGAAATCTTGCATGCGTTTCCTAAAACGACATCTGACCTGAGTGCTCGTCCCGCCGTTTCGCCGAATGGAAAATACGCTGCCGCCGCATATCAGAACCGTCAGGTTTATCTTTACGATTTAGCGTCGGGTAAGGTTCTGCACCTGCTGGATCATGAACCATTCGGCGACATCACCACGATACTCTTTTCTCAGGACAGCAGCTGTCTGTTTACGCTCGTGCTCTCCTCTCCCGAAACACTAATAACTTGGGATGTGCAGACGGGAGAATTCCTTCACTCCCTTTACGCTGCGGATATGGGCTCGTACAACTCACTGGCACTTTCCCCGGACGGAACACGAATTTCCGCTGCAAGCACTAGCTACATAAGAACTACCATCTCCATCTGGGATACTTCGACTTGGGAATGCGTCAAACGATGGAATGCTCCGCAGACAACATTCATGCAGTACGCCCAGGACGGAAAGACGCTAGTCACGCTGGATCAGAACGAACAAGAACGTCGAACCATCCGTTTCTGGGATGTGCAGACAGGAAAACAGATTCGGGAAATCACTCCAAAATTTTCTGTCGGAGCGAATTTCGTCTTATCTAAAGATGGAAACACGCTTTACGTTTCGTCTGTAAATGGAAAATTTCAGGCTCTGGATGCGCACACCGGGGAAAAAATCGCGGATGCACCCGAAAAATTTCCGACATGTTTTTTGCTGGAAATTTCTCCCGACGGAAAGGAAATCCTGTCACGGACGACGGTCGAAAAAACTCACCGAACGTGGAAAGCGCGTTCCGCCCAGCTTCGGAATGCGGAAACGCTGGAATTAATTCGGGAATATCCTGACGTGTATTGTGGGAATGCCGCCTTCGTGCCCGACGCGATCTCCGCCCCTCCCCCCGTCAGTCCGACGCTTTCGGAAACCCTTCGTGAAAAGAAGCGTCTGCGCGACTCGGAGACGAAACCCAATTCTCCAGTCACACCGGAACCCACACCAGAACCCGTCGTTAAACCGGAACCCGCACCCGAACCGGTGGCACGGACGAAGCGTCGTGTGGCGGTCTGTGCTGATTACGACTGGTATCTGTCGTTCCATGATGTGGATACGGGAAGAACATTAAAACACATTCTTATGGACGGCATTTGTCGTGGGGCAGCCGTTTCGTCGGATGGTCGTTTCATCGCCTATTCGGTCGGTCGGAAGATAACCTGTTTTGACACGGCAAGCTGGAAACCGAAGTGGTCGGTGGAGGCGCATTCCGGCGATCTCATCCCCTACGCGTTGGCGTTCTCCCCCGACAGTTCGGTGCTTTATTCTTGCGGAAAAGGGGATTCCTGCGTTAAAATCTGGAAAACGGAAAACGGGCGAAATATTGCGAACGTTTCCGAAGGGGCCTACTTACCCCTCCACTATTCCCGTCGCCTCACCGAATGGAAAATACGTAGCGGTGCTCTATCAGAACCGGCAGGTTTATCTCTGCGACATCGAATCGGGCAAGGTACGGCATGTGCTGAATCCTAAATCATTAGGCAACGTTTCCCGGATACTCTTTTCCCCAGACAGCAGTTGCCTGTTTACGCTTACAGGTCACCTTCCAGGCACACTACAAACCTGGGATGTGGAGACGGGAGAGTGCCTGCAAACCGCCTACGCTACAGATGGGTGGGAGTGTGGTCCTATGGCGCTTTCGCCGGACGGAACCCGAATTTCCGCTTCAGGTGCTACCCATGATAAAACACGCATTGACACCTGGGACACTTCGACCTGGAAACGTGTCGGGCGTTGGAACGCTCCGAAGTTGGCATTCATGCAATATTCGCAAGATGGAAAGACGCTGGTCACGCTGGATCGGGCAGACCAAGAGAAAAGAGTGATCCGTTTCTGGGATATGGAAACCGGAAAGCAGATACGGGAAATCGTCCCGGAATTTTCTGCGGGAGGGAATTTCGCGTTCTCCAAAGATGAAAAAATTCTTTACGTATCGACGAAAGGTGGAAAATTCCAGGCCCTCGACGCAAAAACCGGGGCGAAAATCGCGGAAGTGCCCGAAAAATTGGAAGCGTGCTTCTTCGTGGAGCTTTCTCCCGACGGAAAGGAAATCCTGTCGCGGGCGGCGAATAACACCGTACAATGGGATCATCACTTTGCCCAGCTTCGGAATGCCGACACGCTGGAATTGATTCGGGAGTACCATGACGTACAAAATGGCAGAGCCGCCTTTGTTCCCGACGCGAGCGCCGCCACGCCGCCGACCGGTCCGACGCTTGCGGAAACGCTTCGTGAGAGCAAACGTCTGCGGGAATTGGCGATGAAAACCGACTTCCCCGTCCCGCTTTCTGCCGAGGAATTGGCCGCCGCGAGAAAATCGGTCGCCGACCAGCTTGCGCAACAGGCTGCCGCGCCGGAAGGGGAAAAGAAGGAAATCGTCTGGCCGGTGCCGTACAAGCGGTTTGTGCCTCCCACGGATCTGCCGCCGCTGGCGAATCGTCCGCTGGTCGCGTCGGTCGGAAAGGCTGACAGCCTCGTCAAGATTTGGGATGCGCAAACGGGCGAGAAACTCCGTGTTTTTGAAGCGCCCAAAGCGAACGTGGCGGTTTTGTGCTGGTCGCCGGACGCCAAACTTCTGGCGGTCGCAAGCACGGGCGGATTCATCAACGTTTGGGAAGTCGAAACGGGGAAAAAAGTCCTTGAAATCACCGAAAATGGTACGAAAGACCCTGCCGACCTGATTTTCGACAAGGACGGGAAGCGGCTCTTCTCCACCGTTTTGGAATCCGGCATTCGCGCTTGGAATATCGAGGACGGAGCGCTGCTTGCGGAAATGAATCAGGAAGGCGCGACGGTTTATCATATGAATCAAAGCAGTCTCGTTCTTTCCGAAGATGGTTCCCGGCTGGTAATGAGCTATTACTACAGAATCATTGTGTGGGATGCGCAGACATACCAAAAGAAACAGGATATCCCCCTCTCTGGACACTGCTATCTCCCCCGATTTTACGATGGAAACCGTTATCTGTTGTTTGCAGATCATGCAGGTATGGCAACTATTTGGGACATCGAGACCGGGAAACGTCTGCGTGGGATCCCGACGGATTTCAGATTTGTCCGCTTTTCACGCAACATGGGGGAAAACCTCTGGTGTTCCTACGACGATACGAAACAAACTTTCTATACTTTTAATCCCGAGACTGGCGAGACGGTAAAATACTGGAACTCGCCCAAAGGCGTCATTTACGATCTCTCCCAAGACAAAACCACCGTCGCCTGCAAAACGGACGGAACCCTTTTCCTGTACGACCTGGCATCCGGAGACTGCATAAACTCAATCCTTGCGCACGACAAGGACATTTGCTCCATTCGATTCGCGCCCAACTATCGCTCGACGTACCAAACCACGCCGTACGCCAACGGTTCGGAACGAGTCGTCCCGGTGGGACTAAAACCGTGTGACACCATACGGGCACCGGAAGGGACGGAAGTAGACCCGAGCTTGGACGTTATTTCGGGAAATGACGACTATGTTTTTCGCAAGAACCTCCACACAGGGGAACTCCGCTGGAAAACGAAAGTGCCTTCGAGAATGCGGCGAATCCAAATGTCGCCAGATGGAACGCGGCTTTCCGTTTCGAGTCCACATAGTAACAAAGTCTCTTTGCTAGACGTGAAAACGGGAGAAATCCTCCAAACGTGGGACTCCACTAAACCGACCTGCGTGTCCTTCTCGCCTGATGGAAAAACGCTTGCCATTACGGGGCACGACCGAAAAGCGTTGGAACTGATTTCTCTCGAAACCGGGGAAAAAACCGTTTTGAGCGACGATTGCCGACATTCCTACATGAATGCCTGGTCGCCAGATGGAACGTTGGTTGCCGTCTTGTCGCAGCGGAAAATCGTCACTTTTAATGTGACCACTGGCGAAAGGAAGGAACTTTTCGGTGTGGTGGGTGAGCTTCTGGAGGGAATCGCCTTTTCGCCGGACGGAAAGTGGTTGGCCGTGGGAATGCTGACGCATCCGGAAGTGTTCCTGTACCACGTCCCAACGGGTGAGTTGAAGAAGCTGCCCTTCGTCCGCCCGATTCAGTATCTCGACTTCTCCCCCAGCGGTCGCGAACTGGCGGCGTGTTCGAAAAATGGTTTTATTCAGTGCTGGAGCATTCCGACGCTGGAAAAACGCTGGTCGTTTAACACGGTCGGAAATCCCTTCTCGATTGCGTGGTCCCCGGACGAGAAGTACGTGATTTCGGCGTACGAAAACAACGCTTGCATCTGGGACACGGAAAAAGGCTGGCGAGTCATGCGATTAGACGATCAGTCACCCAAGTGTTCCGCTTTTTTCGTGAAATGAGGTTTTTCATCGCGGTTTTTGGATGTTCCAAGATACTTTACGTCTGGAAAAAAAGTGTGGATTCCTCCGTGGCATCTGCAGTGTCCGGACATGCAGGATCATTTTGAATCGCTGGGAAAAAGAACGTTATCGGCCGATTTTGAAACCGATGGAGTATAATATTAGAATTCCCGCCACCGACCAGTCCGACGCTTTCGGAAACCCTTCGTGAAAAGAAGCGTCTGCGCGACTCGGAGACGAAAATTAATTTTCACTGACAGGTTCCACTTTAAATTTTCATTTTGTGCGGTTCCGAAAGCAGGCATTTTCAGTGAAGCAAAAATGCCGGAGAAGCAAAAATTTATAGTGCATCGGGTATAAAAAATCATATACGAAACCGGATGCACGATAAATATTTCCGGCATATTTTGTGTCGCTGCCCACAACAGACATGGAGGGGGGGCAGGTTCCGAATTTCAGAAAACTTAAATCGAAAGTGGACCCCTGCCCAAGTGAACGATTTATTGATTCTGCACAGGAGCAGGTGTGGGAGCATTCATCCTCGGGGAAACAGGATTTGAAGGGGATAATATTTCTTCATGAATGATAATTTCTTGCCCATCATAATATTCAGAACTATTTTCCTCATTCTCCATCACCTGTGCGGGATATGGCTGCGGCTCCGCCATGTCTGCATGCCAGGGAAATTCAGAATATAACCGATAATTATACGGTGCCCGATAATAATAACCATGAAATGCGGGATAACGATGAATCGTTCGAGCGTTCCCCGGATAACATCCATATCTGGGCGTATAATTCGTCTGGGGCATCGGGCCCCACCAGTCTCTTACTTTTCCTTTCGGTACCCAGCCACCATCCGGATCGACACCAGAATGAAATCGGGTTCCCCGATCCACGCCAGACGCCTGCGGACAGTCCCCGGCCTGATTCGACATATAATTTGACCACTGCGCTGAAACTGACTGAGAAAGGCACCCGCACAGTATGATCACTAACGTAATAATACCAAAAGATATTATTTTTTCTCCGTAAATCATCCGCATTATAAACCTCCGATGATTTTAAATATATTCTTATGAAAACTTAACACAGATTTTTGTATCCGATACACAATAAATTTCAGGTTCCCCTGTCCGCCGACAGGCAGATGTTTTTCCTTCATCAAAAAAGCCTGTTTTCAGAGCAGTACAAAACGAAAATTTAAAGTAAAATCAGAAGTTAAAAAACATATAAATTATCGGATGCTCTCAAAAAATAAGCATCCTTTATTTTTGTTAATAACTCTACTATCTGCGTAATCATAAAATCGGAATAATCCGTCCATTTCGTCAGTATAATCAGACAATAAATAAAATATTATCAAAAAAAATATCTTTGTGCCCGTATTTTCTTTGTATTTTTCTTATTTTACCACAAAAGAATTTTGAATTTTTTGGTTTTATCCCTGAGGCAGTATGAAATTCCAGCTTTCAGCGCAAAAAAATGACGGTCTGCCTGTCAGAGGACAGGGAACGCGGAAATTTATTGGGTATCGGGGATAAAAAAGTATTTTGGGACAACATATCAGAACAAAAAATGTCATGACGAACAGATTAAAAAGATTACTGCCAGCAGAACGCAAATCGCCATAACGATGGACCAGATCAGCCAATTTTTTGCGTATCGTGCGGCTTCCGCTGTCTCTTTGAGATCCTTCTCTTTTTGATACTCCAGACTTTTTTCATATCGGAGAATAAACTCTTTTCCACACTGAGGACACACGACTTCTTCACCCAAATAATCACGAGGTACCTCCATAATATGACCTTTCGGGCATGGAATGTGAAGGAATTTTACGGTACTGGCAGTTTTCGGAGCCACCGCTTTTAAATTATGGAATTCACCCTCTCCGACCACTAAATTTTGAAACCCACCACCGAAATTAAAGGGATTTTCAGAATTTGTTTCAGAATTCTGGGTTCCCATGAAGGCCGCCACAGGATTCGGCGCAGAGGAAAAAGGAAATTCATTCGCCGCACTCCCGGCGTCAGAAACAGGAAGAGACGGTGCCGGCGGAACCGGCGGAGGAACGGGTGGCATATGACCTGCTCCAGATGACGGCGGCTGAGGAATAATAAATTGAGCCTGACAGTTCGGACATAAAGAAACCATTCCTGCCTGGGATTCCTCTCCCTGGAGTAAATGACCATTCGGACAGTAAAACTGAAAACTCATGATTTTTCTCTTTCATTAAAAATTTTACAGAACATTCCGTCTGACTTTAATATATCCGATGCACTATAAAATTCCGCTTCCTCGGCATTTTGCTTCGCTGAAAATGCCTGATTTCAGAACCGCACAAAACGGAAATTTAAAGTGGAACCAGTTATATCCGATCACAAAAAAATATTCACTCTTCCGATTTTTCCTGTACTCATTTCACAAAATTTCTGTTTTCTCAGATCCATACTGGCTTTCCTTTAAATTTCCATTTTATGTGGCGCTGGAAACCTGGAATCTTTAGGGAAGCAAAAAAACTGATCTGCCTGTCAGCGGACAGGGAAAACAAAAATTCATGATGCATCGGGTATAAAAATTTTTGATCATTATAACATATTCTTCTCAAAATATAATAGTCAAAAAATGTCTGAAAACAAATTTTTTACAAAAAAGATAATATTATCCCTGAGCCGATGCTCCACGGTTCCGAAAAAACACCAAGAAGTTTGGCAGACTCAGGCTTTTTTCTGAAAAATTGCCTTTCATTCCGTACAGAATCAGTATTTATATCAGATTCACTATAAATTTCAGTTTCTCCGGCATTTACTTCGCTGAAAATACCTGCTTCGAGAATCGTACAAAAGGAAAATTTAAAGTGGAACCAAAATAATGTTTTGCGCGGACAGAAAAACGCACTTTTTAGGCGTCAAAAATGCCGAAAACGTGATTTTTTACGTATCTTAAGTATAATATCATGTATGATTTTCATATTAATTATTTCCTAATCTTATCATTTATTCTTTTTATACCCTTCAGAATGCTTGTAAAATCGACATAAGTTGTTAAAATTAAAGATATTATATAAACACATCTGAATTTTAGAACATTTTACACATAACATATACTGCTTCCACTTTAAATTTCCTTTTTGTGCGGTTCCGAAAGTAGGCATTTTTAGCGAAACAAAATGCCGGAAAAGCGGAATTTTATTATGTATCGGGTATAAAGCGTGTCGGCGGACAGAGAAGCGAAAATGATAGTGAATCCGGTATAAGAGTAATGTCTGTATACAATTTATTTAACACAGGAGAATTTATATGAGAAAAAAACGTTTTACCACCATTTTTTTTATCGGTCTGATCATTTTTGGTCTTCAAGAAATTTTTGCAGCAGACACCGAAACAGGTTTTGTTTCTTTATTTAACGGAAAAGACCTGACTGGCTGGACGGTAAAAGGAGGCTCCGGCACATTTAAAGTGGAAGATGGGGTTATCGTCGGAGAATGCGTGCCGAATACACCACATAATACTTTTCTGTGCACGGAAAAAGAATATGGCGATTTTATTCTAAAATTAGAATTTAAGATGGATGTGTCAGGAAACTCGGGCGTCCAGTTCCGCAGTCATGTACGTAAAAAGAATAACAGAGAACGTGTTTTCGGTTATCAGGCGGAAATTGACCATGAAGAAGATGGAGACACCGGAAAAATTTATGATGAAGGCCGGCGTGGAAGTCAGCACGGCATCCGTTTTCTCGGTCAAAATTCTCCGGAAATAATGAAGAAAGTGAATGAAACCCTAAAGCAGGGACAGTGGAATACGCTGGAAATTCAGTGTGTGGGGCCCTCCATCCGGACGTGGGTAAATGGTGTGGCGGCCGCAAATATTTTTGATTATTATGACCTTTCTGGTATTTTGGGACTTCAGGTACACGCTGGAAAACAGGGGAAAATATGCTTCCGAAATATTCGGATAAAAGATCTTGGGAAAACGGAATGGAAATCTTTTTTTGTAAAAGATGAAAATGGAAAAATGAAACTCGTAAATGCGCATTTTGTGCTTCCAGAAGAATGGTCTTTTGATGAAAAAGAAGGATTTCTCCGTGGACGCCATAATCGGACTCAGGCGAAAGACGGTCTGGTGGTATCTGATGATCCATATTCTGATTTTATCGTAAAAGTGACATATCGGATTTTTGGAGGAAACAGTGCTCTTTATTTTCGGGCAGAAGAAGTGAATACTCCCTGGCTGCTGAAGGGTTTTCAAAATGAAATCGCAGGAAATGAAAAAGATTCCGCGCTCTGGCACACGGCCGGAGATAAAACACCTGGCCGCGGCTGGGTGGCTCAAAATGACGCGCTGGTGAAGAAAGTTCGTCAGACAGATGACTGGAACACCGTCTGCACCACCGCATGCGGAGACCGAATTATAAATATGATTAATGGTTTCACGACTTTTGATATAATAGATCCGAAATGTGAAAAAACAGGAAAAGTCGCTCTGCAGTTACATGGAAATGCAGATGTGGAAATGTGGTTTAAGGATTTCCAGATTATCGTTATCACTGAAGAAATGAAAAAGTGGATTCATCGGGACTAAAAATTTATTTTGGTCCTATTTTAAATTTCTGTTTTGTGAGGCTCTGAACCCCGGCATTTTCAGTGAAACAAAAATGCCGGTCTGTCTGTCGGCGGACAGAGGAAGTGGAAATTTAAAGGAGCGCCAGTATATTTACTGTGGTTCTGCCTAAAAATGCCATGATTCACAAAATGCTCAGAAAGTAAAAAATTATATAAATTAAAATAAAGCGGGAAAACATATTTCATGGATGCAAAAATTCGCACTTTTATTGCTTTAGATATTACGCCTAAATCACGGCCTTTAGCATACGCTTTAGGACAAAAGCTGGCCACCAGCGGAGCACTTATAAAATGGGAACCAGAAGAGAAATTTCATATTACCTTAAAATTTTTGGGCGAGATTCCGAATTCTGAAATTTATGACATATGTTGTTTAACCCAGCAGACGGTGGCGGATTTTTCGCCTTTTATATTTCGGCTCTGTGGAGTTTCTGCATTTCCCAGCATACAAAAACCCCGCTCTGTCTGGCTCGGCGTTAAGGAGGGGAAGGAAGAAATCACCGCTCTGGCACGGGCAGTGGATGCCGCCATGCAGACGCGTGGTTTCCCAAGAGAATTAAAACCTTATACCCCTCATCTGACGCTCGGGCGCCTTCAGCGTTTTACCTCCGCAGTAAACCAGTTAAGCCAGATGATTTCTCAGTACGATACATATGACGCCGGCAAAACTTTTGCTCAGCATATCACCATTTACGCCAGTCATCTGGCCAGAACAGGTTCCCGATACACCGTACTGGCCACGGCTCCACTTACAAAAAAATCATAACCGGTAACCATTTATACTGGTTCCACTTTAAACTTCCGTTTCGTGCGGTTCTGAAAGCCGGCATTTTCTGCGAAGCTAAATGCCAAAAAAGCAGAATTTTATAGTGTATCGGGTATATAAAGTTTCATTTCCCCGATTTTACTTTCTCACCAGAAACAGACCGAACTGAAAATACTCACTTTTTTGTTTACACGGAATTTTAAAGTAAAATCAGGATATTATGCGCCGAGAATAAAATATAATTTAACCAAAATAATTTATCTCTTCAGAAACATAAAAATTTTGCAGTATACTGGTTCCACTTTAAACTTCCGTTTCGTGCGGTTCTGAAAGCCGGCATTTTCTGCGAAGCTAAATGCCGGGGAAGCGGAATTTTATAGTGAATCGGGTATAAAAATTACAGAAAACCAAAATTTCACCTTATGTCAGATATAAAATCTCCCTTCTTATTATATTTTAAAGCAGGACTTTTTGTTGTTCTGGCACTCTGCGCAGGTACACTGTGTGTAATAAGCGTTTCTATTTTAGAAAAACTCGGATTTCTTTTTCTGTGCGTGTGGGCCAGCTGCCGTCTTTATTATTTTTTCTTTTATGTCTTAAAACATCATCTCGGTGGAAGTAAAAATCCAAATATTTTTTCCTCGTTTCTAAAAATAAACTCGGCAAAATATTCTTCTCCACCTCCCTGCACGGACTCCGTCCGAGTACAAAATATTTTTTCAGAATTACCTCATTTTCTGCCAGAGGAAACTTACGAAAACATTTTTGAGGACGCTAATTTCCGTATGGAAAAAATTATTTCCACGGGGCATGTCAGTCCACCAGATTTTTGGTATAATCAGAATGAACATGAATGGGTAATGGTACTGCGCGGTCATGCAGTACTGGAAATTCAAAAAGAGAAATTTTATGAAAAACAGAATGATCTGTCAGAAGGTCACCTCCCTAAAACCGGATGCACGGAACAGATACAGATGAATCCAGGTGATTACATTTTTATTCCCGCGCACCAGAAACACCGTGTGGTACATACTTCCACTGAAATGGCCACCGTCTGGCTGGCGATTTTTTTTAGTCCCCCCATTTTGTCTGAGTCTTTTCCGACTCGGCAATAAAATTATATTTTACGTCTGACAGACGATAAAGTTTATACGCACCATACTATAAATTTTCGTTTTCCGTTTTTTGTTTCGTCATCCTGTTTCCACTTTAAATTTTCGTTTTGTGCGGTTCTAAAAACCATTTTTGTGAAGCAAAAATGCAGAGGGAGTGGAATTTTATAATGCATCAGGTATAAAAATACCTGCATTCTTAGCCACACTAAACGGAAATTTAAAGAAGAACCAGAAAGTAAAAAAAGAGTTTTTTATGAAGCATTATCTTCCAGGAAGCCGTATTATTATTACTGGTGCCAGCAGCGGAATCGGCCGAGAGCTTTCTCTCCAGCTGGCGACGATCGGTGCAAAACTTATTATTACCGCACGACGTAAAGAGCGATTAACGGAAGTTATTTCACAGATTCAGACTCTCGCAGAAAAAAATAATTTTACTCCTTATGTAAAAATGGTCGTCGGAGACATTACTCAGCCTGAAGTACGTCAGGCAGTCATTCACTGTGCGGAAGAAACTTACGGCGGCCTGGACATCCTAATAAATAATGCGGGCGCAGCTGCCTCTGGGCTTTTTGAGCACAGCACCCCGGAAACACTTCAAAAAGTTTTAGACCTGAATGTCATCTCTCTGGTGGAAATGACTCGCCTGGCACTTCCTTTCCTGAAAGGAGAAAAGGGAACCGTATCTGCCCAGACAGCACCACCTCTGATCGTAAATTTAAGTTCCATCGTCGGGATTCATGGTGTTTCCCATTACAGTGAATACTGCGCAGCAAAATTCGCGGTCCGTGGCTTCAGTCAGTCTCTGAGAATCGAATTACGCAGATACGGAATCGGCGTCCTAACAGTCTGTCCAGGATCCACAGAAACTGAATTTTTCACCAGATATATCGAAAACACCAGTGAACCTGTATTTCCTCCACATAAGCGTGTCAGCGCAAAATATGTCGCGCGAAAAATAATTTCTGCCATGAAAGCAGGAAAGCGTGAAATCATTCCTTTCTTTCTTGGGAAAGTCCTGCGGGCAACAGATTATTATATTCCAAATATTCTTGAAAATGCGCTGGCGAAATATTCAGAACAGAAAAATCCCACACAAAAGTAAATAAAATTTCATATATATAATCCCCGATGCACTATGAATTTCTGCGTTTCGGCATTTTTGCTTCACTTAAATGGTTTTCAGGACCGCATAACATGAAAACTTAAAGTAAAATTAGTATAATTTTACTTTAACCTGCCCAGGGAACGAAACTTTATCGTGCGTCCGATATATAAAATTTACATTCCATATTTTTTATTTCCTTATTTTAAAATACATTCTGATTCAAAATGAAATACTATTTTCCTTACGGTACCCACTCCGCTTTAACTTTAGAAATCCCCGAACAGACTTCCTGTTATTTTCCTCATTCTTTTCGGCACTCTGTCCCTTTAAAAAAAATCTCTGAACTTCTCTCTCGGCGACTGAACTCACCACTTAAATATCCTTCTCTGCGAACATGTCTGATGGAGGGAGATCGGCTGGTAATTCCTGTCGCGCCGGGAATTCCTCATGTGGAAACCATTCTGGCCGGGATTCTCGAACATCTTTTTTCAGAAAATTCACTCCACACAGACCCCTCTGATCCTCTTCATAAACATACACATCATTATTTCAGAGGAAAAATCTTCATCCTCCGTTCTTCTGAGGATGTAAACCATACAGGAATTTCAGATGAAGAATTCCGTCAAAAAATTTTTAAAAAACTCCCTAAGAATATTTTAGAAATAATAAATTCCACATTTCATGTCCCCAAGAATGATTTTTCTGACCATGCCTGCCACGATTCCGCATGTAAAGCTCATGGATGCTCCTGTACTTCTGATTCTGATATTTTAGAAAACTCTGAAAATACCGCATTACTGACAGTTCAGACGCATGATCCCACGCAAAAAGAACAGCTGGCGCTCCTGGGCGTCCGTGAAAATGACGAGCCGTTTATAATAAACCGACTTTTGTTTGACGCGGATTTTATTCTTCCCGTGGCGGAATTTTTCCCACAAAAACGAAGAGGATATTATGGTTCCGCAGCAGCTCTTTATCCGCTTTTCTCTGACAAAAATACACAAGAACGTTTTCATAACCGAAAAAATACTGCTTTCGCTGATGAACTTCATGAAGTAATCCGACTTTTGGGAGTAACGCTCACGCTTCAGATCTTACCAAATATTCCTGTTTTCTCCACATCTTTATTACAAAAAAAGAAAAAAAACACCGACTCTCGAATCGCGGACATCATGGTGGGATCTTTAGAAAGCATCTGGAAAACAGGGACCTTCCGTTATCATCAGTTATGGCGTGCTCCTGCCTTCCCAAAAGCCCAAATTGTGCTGGCGTCTATCACCGGCGGAACAGAAACCCAGACGTGGGAAAATATCACTCACGCGTTACTAAACGCGGCAAAATATGCAGAAGAGGATGCCCTAATCTTTCTTGCCTGTGATATTTCTTCTCCCGCAGGACCCGCCATCCAGGCATACAGCCGAATTCAGGATCCGAACATGACGATAAAATTTCTCCAGAAGAAAAATTTTCCAGATACCATTCTGGCAAAAAAACTGATTCCCCTGCTCCATCAGACACATGTTTATTTTATTTCTCCTCTTTCTGAGGATTTTCTAAATACTCTAAATATTTCTGGACTGGAAAATATCTCTGACCTCCAGCGACTAATTTCCCATACTTCATCATGTGTATTTCTTCCGGATGCACACCGATTCATTTAGTAAACATCACTCAGAACAGTACTTTCGTCATTATTTTATCAGATTCTTCCTTTTTACAGGCTCTTTTTTAAATTTCTGTTTTGCGCGGCTAAATTTCCATTCCGCGTGGCTCTGAATGCCGGCATTTTTAGAGAAGTATTATACTGGTGCCACTTTAAATTTCCATTTTGCGCAGCTCTAAAATCCAGATATTTTTAGCGAAACAAAAAACCGAGAAAATAAAAAATTAAATGTACCTGAAATAAAACACTCACTTCACACAAATTCCCTCCCTCCAGCTGCCATTTTCTGCATTCTGAAAACCAGTTTTCACAATATATTTTGAATATATAAATATATTTTCTAAATATTCTGTACCATACACGAAAATAAAATACACAAAATATCATAATTACTTAATTTACACCTCATAAAATATCTACAAAAAATTTTATAATTTTAACGTTTTTTTAAATTATTCTAATTATAATGCCGATAAAATAAAAGAGATAAACATTATTTAGAGTTTTTTCATTCATACTGACACACAACGAATTTTTGATCTGACGTTTTTTAAGTGCCATACATATTATTAAATTTTTCAGTACAGTCACTTCATTTTTTAAATTTAGTTTTCGTACGAATCAAAAAAGGCTTATCATATTTTATCTTAAAAGTCACGAAAGAGAAAAATTTGTCGTATCTCGTGTATAAAAGAAATTACTCTGATTCCATATCCTGACATATTTTCTTTTGAATTTATAAAAAGAAAATTTACGTCCATATAATGGCTCCGGATATTTACAGAAAGAAAAAACGATGAAAAAAATATCAGTAATCACAGGAATTCTTTTTTTTGCCTTAAATTTCAGCATAATTTTCGAAGAGACCTGTTTTGCCCAAAAATATCCCGTAACATATCCTGCGGGTCAGGCAGTCGTCGCGCCGACACCTATTTATGCACACCAGGGCGGATATTATGGCCTAAACACCAGCAGTAATTGTGGTAAAGGAATGTGTGGAGTACCCACATACGGGCAGAATTCTTGTACATCCTGCTGTGGAAATAACGGTATCTCTGGTAACCGGCTGACCTGTAATTCCGGATGTGGCGGAGGATATGGTACCGCACCGATCCGCGGTCTCTTTCACTGGATATGGAACGGAAATAATTATTACCAGGGAGTCGGATGCAGTGAACGTATTATCGATGAATGGCGGAAAACCTGGGTCACATGCCAGCAGTGTAACGTTTATGGTGAAAACCTGAATGCAGGACCGAATTCCATCGGCACGGGTTACCGCAGCAGAGTCATTTTAGGAAACGCGAATTCTCAGCCTCAGGACGTACAAAAATTTCTTCCTTCCGGTCAGCACATAAACTCCCAGCAGCCTTCCCCATCCGCCGCTCCCGGAACGAACTCCCCCTCCGGTTCTGTGTATCCTGATAATACCGTTACATATCCGAATTCATCTGTGCAAAATTATTATTATACTCAAGAACATGGTTTCACTCCGACACATAATGGTTATCATCAGCCCACCTATTACCAGCCGACTTCCAGGCAGACCACACCTCCGACATACCACACTCCTTCTCACTCTGGATGCAGCAGCTGCGGAAAGAGTATCACGGTTACCGCGAACACCGCTCCGATTCAGCCTTCCGTGGGTACCATGATTCCCATTAATTATCCTCCTCAACAAAATATTATTTATGTGCCTCAGGGAAATTCCTCTCAAAACATGATTTCTCCTCCAGCTTCCTATTATACTGCTCCGGGAAATCAAAAATATATACCCATGAATAATTATCCCGCGACATCCCAGAACATAAAATATCATACATCTTATTACCCTCCACCGTATGAAGAAACAAAAATCGCAGACAGAAAAAACACATATCAGCTGACTGAGGAAAATTTACTTCAGACAGCCTCTGTCTCTTTACAGACAGAACCACGTGATTCTTTTTTTTCTGGCAGTAAAAATAAGTCGCAGACGGTGCCCGGTTACATACGCGCACAGCAGCATGCAAAAAAGATTCAGACAGAAGGTAATGGATACACAGCGAAAGACACACCTGATTCCACTTACCGTTCTGCATATAAAAATCGTTCTGACATGAAAAATATATTATATCAGAAAAATTCCACCGGTACCTTTTCACAGCAAAATTCCACGACAGCCGGATGGATCCCTGTCACCCAAAAAACCACGACAGAAAATTTATCACAAGAAAATGTTCCTGTTTATCCCATCATCCAGGCGAATTATGTGGAACCTGTTCAGACAGTTTCTGACGGAAACAGCATTTTAGAAACACTTCCCACACCGAAACCGCGCCCAAAATCCACTTCCGGCACGGTCATACAGACACAAGAATCGAATATTCCAATAATTCATCAAAATAATATTATCACCCAAAATACACCTTCCACAGAAAGCTCCGCGACAAATAATATCATGTACGCAGAAGATATTTTGCATCAGGAAAATCCTGGGATGATTTTCCCCGAAAACCAAACTGTCATGGGAAATGAATGTTTCCCCCCGTGCGAACACTGTGGAATTTCTTCCTGTAACACCTGCTGCCTGGCCAAGTGTCCGGCAGGATGCCGTTTTGGATGCCGAGAATTTCGTTCTCCGTGCCTATTTCCCGGACTTCTGAAATTTCTAGGATGCGTTTTTTCGCGAAAACCCGTCTGTAATGTGGCGATTCCTGCTGGAAATGCTCAGTCATTCACCATGCCAAGTTACGCCAGTACGGTAAGTGGATCTTCGGACATGCGAAATTATTATGTGGCAGGAAACTGTAACCGCGGATTTTTCACCTCCACCGCAGATGGTGCGCCCTTTAACGGTTTCTTCGCCTCTAGATGCCGACGCATGTCCGGTTACTCCTTACCCGTTTCCGACACATTTTATGATGAATACGGAGGTTATGAAACACCTGAAGATTTCGAAGAAGCGCAAGAGTATGCTTTAAATTATGCTTCCGGTACAGCCGACATAAATCATTTTATTTCACCGGCAGCCTCCCGAATACCGAATCGTACTTTATCGCGCACCGACTCTCTTTTAACGCTGGCCACGCAGCGTATTCTTCTGGAAGACGGCACCGAAGTAATTCTGGAGCATGACCAGACACATCAAGAAAGACTCGCTGCGGAAAATCATCAGAATGCCATTAATCCAGTTTCTTTAAGTACAAAAACAGATGCGGCCAACAACTTTCCTTTTACTCACACTCCGACTGCTGAGTCGGGAACCATACAAAACATGGAAAATTATCCGATCATCTCCATTCAGGAACCACAGTTAAATTTAGCTCCCGGTGAAGTATTAATTTCCCAGCAGGATTTCCCTTTACAGCCTCCGCAGAATTCACAAGAATATCACACTCCGTTATCACAGGACGCCGCACCGGAAGCAGAGGAAATGCCACATATTTCACAAAAAGCTGACGTCACCAGTGTTTCTTACACAAAACGCACGGAGACTCCCGCAGCGCATTCATCCAGCACACATACTGCAGATGCGGCTGTCTGGATTACCGTGGACAAAACAGATGTCTCTTCAGAATATTTACCACCATTAAAACCCGCATGTCGTACACGATAAATTTTTCTGGTCCTTTACATACATCATCTGACAGAGAGCTTTTCCGCTCTCTGTTTTTGTTTTCATATACGCCACACGCGATAAACCATTTCTTCCCGTTCTATTTCTGATATACAAAAATTTTCGAAACACCAGTATTTTACAGTCACGAAAAATACATTTTCCACGAACATATTCTGAAACTACTTTAAATTTCCATTTTATGCGGTCATATACGGTTCTCGTTTAAATTTCCATTTCGTGCGGCTCTGAAATCCAGCATTTTCAGCGAAACAAAACACCGGGGAAGTGGGAATTTTATCATGTATCAGATATAAAATAACAGAAAACACACCACACGTGCCGGATACAGATAAATTATTCCACTTTATTCTCGCACAGTGCACGGATCACACCATCAATTGTCGCTTCTTTCGCTTCAGCAGCAGGAGAAAATCCATACTTTTCCAACATTTTAGAAGTCAGAGAACTGATGCTCACAAGTTTTGTTTTCCTCAGTGCTTCACCAAAAAGTTTTACCGCAGACTCCGCGATCGCCGAGCTGGTCACCATAACCCAATTTATTTTCCCCGCTTCCATTTCTTCTCGTATCTCCATGTTAAAATCAGGAGATTCAGCAGTCACATTTTCACTTTCATACGTGACCACCTGAGTCACATTTCCCCCCGCCGCGATCAGAGATTCCGCCAGTACCTCTCTTCCTCTGCTGGCACGTGCGATCAAAAATCGCGGTGGCCGTAAATATTCCTGTTCATTCATGTCCTTAAGAAACATCTTCGCCATTTCCTCTGCATTATACACTTCCGGCATCCGATCAGGCTTCAAAAAAAACTCCTCCACAGCCGCCGCCGTACCCGCTCCCATTACCGCGATTTTTGTCTGACCAAATTTTCGTAAATCATACCCTAAATGCAAAAGTTCTTCCATAAAAAATCGCACTCCATTCGTGCTGGAAAAAATAATCCAGTCAAAATTCTCCAAAGAATGAATCGCCATTCTTAATGGGTCAGGATTTTTCGCTGGCGAAATGGAAATTACTGGCTGAATACGCACCTGTGCTCCTAATTTTTGCAGCTTCTCTGCCACCTCATGCGTCTGCGCAGCTGCACGTGTTACCAAAACAGTTTTCCCGAACAGAGGCCGACTTTCAAAATAATTTCTCTCCGGAGTATTTTTTACTGCATTTCCCAGAATAAAAATCGCTGGCGGCCGAATTCCATGTTCCTCCACGATTTCGACCAGTGTACCCAGCGTACCTCTCCACGTTTTCTGATTCCCACGACTCACATTCTGTATTATCACCGCAGGTATTTCCGGCGACATTCCTTCCTGAAGCAGTTCGGACGTCCACACTTTCACCGTTTTCACGCCCATATAAATCACCAGAGTGCGACTTCCGTCCACCACACAGGAACCCGCCAAAATCCGAGGATTCTCCTCTTCAAGAGTTTCCTCAAAACTTTCTCCCATGTTTTGACGGTCTCCGTTCTCACCTATTTTTCTTCGCCGTTTTCCAGTAAAAAAGGTTACCGCCGACGCCTCTTCTGCATCTGTAAGAGGACATTCCACATAAGCCGCTGCAGCAGAGGCAGATGAAATTCCAGGAAAAATCCTAAAATCTATTTTTTCTTTACGGAAAAAAGTAATTTCCTCCGCCAGCCGAGCAAAAACTCCCGGATCTCCTCCTTTTAAATGAACCACGGTTTTCCCTGAACGTGCTTTTTCTGCCAGTAACTGAAAAATATCCTCTAAATTCTGTCTCTGTACGCCATGTTTTAATAAAACCTGTTCTGCTTTTTCAGAAATAATTTCCCGTATCTCATCAGACACCAGATAATCTAAAACGACAAAATCCGCCTGCCTCAGGATGCGCTCTGCACCGACAGTTAATAACTCAGGATCTCCTGGCCCCGCGCCGACGATATAAATTAAAGCCGAAGATGTTTCCATTTTTCGTTCTCCCATTTTCTTCAAACATTCAGAACTGCAGCACACAATTATTTTATACCCAATTCACATCAGGCTTTCTTTTCCTTATACTGGTTCCACTTTAAATTTCCGGTTTATACTGTTTCCACTTTAAATTTCTGTTTTGTGCGCCTCTAAACACAGGTTTTCAGCGAAACAAAAATGCCAGAGAAACATAAATTTATAATTCATCGGGGAATAAAAAGTTAAGTGAGCCGGGGAATAAACTCCCCCTTCTCATTTTCTTTCACTTAACCTTTCTGATTATTTTATACTGTTTCCACTTTAAAATTTCTGTTTCGTGCGGCTCTAAACACACAGGTTTTTCAGCGAAACAAAAATCCAGCCTGTCTGTCGGCGGACAGGAGAAGTGGAAATTTATCGTGCCTCGGGGATAACTCATTTTCACTCTTTTTTCCCCTTCTCATTCCAGCTGAAGCCAGTAAGCCAGCTTCCGACTCATCCACGCCACCGGAATAACCGTCATGGTCAGAAGCGTTATTCCCACCCACTGCCACAGCTGAAGCGGCATGGTCCGGAAAATCTCGCCCGCCCACGGAGACTGTACCATCAGAATCTGAACCACCGTAATGACTGTAATGATTCCAATAAACATTTTATTTTTCGTCAGTAACGAAAACGGCGACTCATTATGACGCAAAGATCGGCAGTTAATTTTATGCCAAAACTGGAACATAATAAGAATGGTAAAAAATACCGTCAGGGCTTCCAGATTTTCTGTCCGATACTCCGCTGAAGTGGGTGAAACTATAAAATTATATACATTATTTTCAGTCAAAAACCATCCGCCGAAAAGCGCCAGGAAAAGAATCGCCACCTGATACAGACTCACAACTAAAATAGATACGCCCATGGTGGATGTTATTATATGCGCGTTTCGGGAAATCGGTTTCTCTTTCATCGTATATGAACGTGGGGGTTCTGTGGAAAGTGCTAAAGCCGCAAAAGTATCCATAATAATATTAATCCACAGTAATTGTGTAACCGTTAAGGGAAGCGGCACCCCAATCATCGGGCCAATTAAAGCACACAGAAGTGCCACGACATTTACCGAAAGCTGAAACTGTAAAAATCGCTGAATATTCTGAAAAAGCGTCCTTCCCCACCAGATTCCCGTGACGATACTCTTAAAATTATCATCCACCAGCACGATATCACTGGCCTCTTTCGCCACTTCCGTACCCGTAACCCCCATGGACAGTCCGACATCCGCGAATTTTAGCGCAGGCGCATCATTCGTCCCGTCTCCCGTCATGGCGATAACCTCTCCCTGTACATGTAACGCCTTCACCATACGTAATTTATCCATGGGCGTGGACCGCGCCAAGACCTTAATTTTCTTTACTTCGTGCAATAAATCTTCATCTGAAATACAGTTAAACTGCTCTGACGTAAGTGCCAGCTCCTCTGACGTCCCATGATATATATTCGCATTCCGGGCGATCGCCACCGCCGTGGGTAACGCATCTCCCGTAATCATTTTTACCGCGACTCCTGCCTCCTGACACATATGAACCGCTGCGGGCACTTCCTGACGTATCGGATCCGCGATTCCGATTAATCCCACAAAAACTCGTTTTTTACACTCCAGACACATTTTCGCCGTTTCATCCTGACTTCCTTCACACATGCCCGCATTTCCCATATGCTTCACACTAAAAGCCAAAACACGCAGTGCCTGTTCAGAAGCACGTAAAATCGCCGCATCCAGTTCCGCTTTATATGATGGTTCCAGGGGTTCTATTTTTCCATTTATCAGCACAAAAGAACATTCTGCTAAAACACGTTCCGGTGCTCCTTTCACAAAACAGTGATTTTCGCCTTCTCGTGCCACGACAACTACTGACATTTTCCGCTGTGAGTTATGCCCCAGTTCATACACTCGGGAATACTTTTCCCGATATTCCATATAATCCACACCATAACTTTCCACGAATTTCAGAAGTGCACATTCTGTCGGATTTCCCACGCCGGTAACCACCTTTTCCTGTGAATTCTCCTTATACGTTATGTGTAAATTCGCATCACTATTAATCGTAATCCCATGCACCAGCTCTTCCCATTCAGGCGTCTGCATCAAGAGATCCATATTTTCTTGCACATACTCTTTTTGCCCTGTAAAAACCCATACAGGCTTCATCTGATTCTGTGTTAATGTACCCGTTTTATCCGTACATATGACTGTCGCGGAACCGATCGTTTCAGACGCGACCAGTTTTCGCACCAGACAGTTTTCTCTGGCCATTTTCATCATATTCAGCGCAAGACTTACCGTCACCATCATCGGAAGTCCCTCAGGTACCGCCACGACAATAATCGTCACCGCCACGACAAAAGCCAGTAATATCTGCTTTAATAATTCGAGATCTTCCGTATTCACCGTGGAGTGCACGTTTTCCTGTTTTCCTGAGGTTTCACCTGACGTTCCAGGTGCCACAAAAACTGCCTTTTCAGATGCTTCTGATGTTTTAGAAACGGATTCCATTCCAGGTGCTTCCCGTACATCAGAAACGGATACCTTTTCTGTGTCTTTTAACTCTTCCCCCATTTCCGCCACTTCATGCGTCTGAGAAACTGCAGCGATTTCCGTGCCTTCTGCCATTTCTGAATTTTCCAGACTTACAGACGTCTGTCCATCAGCAGATATATCGACTTTCCTCGACATTTCCGTCCCCGTGAACGTCCCTGGCTGAAACATTCCCCATACACTGAGAATCACACTAAAGGACACCAGAATCATGGGAATCGCCGCCAGGACCCGCAGCCACAGAGCTTTTATCTCCATCCCCATACTGGCAAAGAATGGTTTCAGAGCGAAACGTGCCAGAAAAAACCCACTCACCAGAGAACATCCTATGATACCTACAAAACACGGAAAATTAGCATACAATTTTTGAAATAACACAGAAGAGAGGGCCGCGCTCATGGCCATGATGGAAAAAATCGTCATGGCCGCCGTTATCCCCACCACACTTATCTGTTTCGCCAGCAGAGACAGTTTCGCCGTCAGCGGGGTTTCATTCTGATCCACCATTTCTTCAGTTAATGCCCGCGCGATTTTTCCCATCTGAGTATGATCCCCCACAGAGAGAACCAGAAACATCCCGTGACCATCCGCGACCATGGTTCCTCGTGCAACAAAACATTCATCATTTACAGAAATGGTCTCTCGAAGATTCTCCAGACAAAACTCACCGAGATATTCCTTCTTTTTAGCAGGAAGAGATTCTCCCGTCATCATGGACTGATCCACATACAGCAGAAGTGATTCCACTAAAACACCATCCGCAGGTACCTTATCCCCCGGTTCCAGGCGCACCAGATCTCCCACCACGATTTCACTTATCTTTACCGTGGTAATCTGGCCTTCACGCAAAACTTTAACAAAAATTTCATCCTTAACTTTATTCAGTAACTCAAATTCTCTCGCACTTTTCCGTTCACTGAAATATCCGACAAGTGTCGCCAGCAGAACCGCAAAAAAGATACCCAGCGTTTCTATAAATTTCGCCTCCATATTTCCCAGCACCCATTTTTCCACCGCCGTAACCAGCAGAGATGCGAATGCCGCGACTAACAAAATCTGAATCGTCGGATCCTTAAATTTCTCCAAAAGCTGACGCCACCATGCCGTATGCTGCGGAGGAGTCAGTTCATTTCGACCATATTTTTCCCGCATGGTCTGAACCTGATCTCCTGAAAGTCCTTCCCGTATGTCCATCATATATTCATCCAGCTTTACCTTTTTCAGATCAGCCATTTTGTGTTCCTTATATTATAATTTTTAATTTCGTCTCTCATAAAACTCATGATTCCACTTCTGTATTTTTATTTTGCACATCACCCAAAACAGACATCTTATACGATATATACTGATTCCACTTTAAATTTCCGTTTTATTCACAGCTCTTACAGCAGGTATTTTCAGCGAAGAAAAAATGCCGGTGAAGCGGAAATTTATCGTGTATCGGGTATATAAATCCTCTGGCATTTTTTAGCACCGTAAAACACAGAGAGAACGATTTAATGCATGCCGGTAACTAAGATTAATTAAACCAGCATGTCCCTTTCCTGAAAAATTTCTTTCCTCCCCGGCGGTAACCTCTTCTTTACTCTTTTCATTCCGAGGCAATTTATTTTTTATCATACTCAGGATATGAACACCCTCAGATAAAATCTCCCTTCCCTTTTCCCCAAGAATACTGAGTGCTGTGGCCCAGACATCCGCGGTGGCCGCATCCGGTGCCACCACCGTTACCGACAAAAATTCATCCGAAGGAAAACCCGTCCGCGGATCCAAAATCTGACTATAATACTTCCCGCCTACATGAAAATATCTCTCATAATTTCCACTGGTACAGATCCCCACCACTCTCTGCCGCGTTAACATTCCCTGAAAATCCACTTTTTCACCCGGCGCTTTCTCCCACGGACACCGAATCCGAATTTCCATCGGCACAAGAACCCCTTCTCTCTGAAATACCGACAGATCTCCCCCCACTTCCACCACCGCCGCCAAAACTTTCGGATGCAGCAGACACTTCATCGCACGATCCACCGCCATTCCTTTCGCGATTCCTCCGCTGACGACTTCCACCATATCTTTCGTTTTTGTGACCACCGCCGGTTCCAGATAAATATCTCCCCATCCAGATGCATTCCGCGCCACCTGAATCATCTCTTCATCTGGCAAAACACCTGTTTTCTCGGCTTCCCTCCATAACTGCCAAATTCTCCCACAGGTAATGTCAAAAACACCACCGGTCTCCTCCCATGCCTTCCGAGAACGAAGAAAAAAATCTTCCGTAAATGGTGAGATCTTCAGAAACTGCCCCGCTTTCATCCGATTAAAACGACTTATTTCAGAATTCTCCAGCCATGTGCTGGTGAGTATTTCACATTCCCGTAATACTTTTTCCGCCTCCGATAAAAGCTGTTCACCATACTCTTTATCCGACTGGTTCACATATACAATTAATGAACATTCCGTCCCCATAACCCCCACAGGGCACGTCTGTAAAAGAATTCTTCGCTCTGCCAGAGAAGGGGTTTTCCAAAATGAAATCCCGACCAGAACTGCCAGTCCGACTATACAAAAATATATTCGCCACTTTCCCTGCATATATTCAAAAGTTTTTCGAAAAAATTTCATAAAAATACTGTTTTTATCTTGATTAAATGAGATATTTTTTCTATAATTCAGTAAGTGTATATACTGATTTTAATCTATACTCATGCCATTTTAAAATTCAGTTTTCGCCTGCGACAAGATGGAACTTT
>JAUNBR010000130.1 GCA_030527015.1 Planctomycetia bacterium | reverse complement strand
GAGTGTTCTCCCTCCCAGGTTTTGGAGAGCAGGAGTGCTCTCCCTCCCAGGGACACCCCGTCGGTCACTTTTTATTTGCATGATGATTTTACTCTTTCTCTTTTAGAGTTCCGCAAACGTCGCAGTGATTTTTTGTTGACAATTTCAGTGTAATGCACTACAGTGTGAAAATCAAGGGTTAAATGAAAAAATTAATGAAAATTATTGATTGTCGAACAAGATTTCGGAAGATTTACGCCGGGAATATAAAAAAGCGCAAGATGTAAAATAGCGGCCGGAAAGACACAGAATGAAGGCGGTCTTTTTGAAATTTTATCAAAACAGAAAACTGAACGTGAAATAAAATACGTCCTCACAAACACAAAATGATAGGTATTTTATGCCTGATACACTATAAAATTCCGTTTCTCCGGCATTTGTTTCGCTGAAAATGCATCGTTTAGAGGCTCACAAAACGGAAATTTAATGTGGATTCAGTATATGACCCAAAAAATGAGTATTTCCATTAAAAAATGCCCAAATTTATGGTAAAATTTACAATATTTTGTGTAGATTTTAGGTAAAATAGAAGGATTTTAGTACCCCCGCTTGACATTTTTATGAAATCTGCCATAATAGACGCACCAATTGAGGGCGGTTAGCTCAGTTGGTTAGAGCACTAGCTCGACAAGCTAGGGGTCACAGGTTCGAGTCCCGTACCGCCCATCACGCCGTTTTGCAAAAATCGCAAGATGGCGTTTTTTTATGTTCACAGGCCTTTTTGCCTTTCTTTGCATTCTCACGGCACCCCATCTTTTCCCCCGTTTTACGTGTCAGCCCGCTGAAAATGCGAAAAGTATGTTTTTTGCGACGTAAAAAAATTTTTGTACGCCGCGGTCCATTTATAAAAATACGATTAGAAAAAATGAACCATGCCTTGACAAAATTTTAGAACATATTATAATTTGTAGAAAATCGGGCGTCTAGCTCAGTGGTTAGAGCGCTGCCCTTACAAGGCAGATGTCACAGGTTCGAATCCCGTGTCGCCCATTTAGGTTTCATCCCTGAATTTACGGGATGAAATGATTTCTGTTTCCTTGTTCTTCGCATTTCGTTTCTCTCCCCAAACGGGGGTATACCCCCGTTTTAGACCCTCACTAAAAAGGAGGTTGAAATGCCAAAAAGAAATCCTGATTTCTTTCCAACAATCAAAAAAAACTCTAAAGGTGAATTTTTCTGTAATCTGCACAGAAAAAAAGTCTATTTGGGCCGAAATCTTAAAATCGCTAAAGAACGTTTATTGCGAAAACTTCTGGAAGACGCACCGTGGGGGAGATGATGGTGAGTTAGCCGTGAAGCGAATGGAATTTTTCTTGTGACATAACGGAAAAGTTAAGGACGTCGACAAGCGAAATTAAAAATCCTGTGGCAAAAAATAAACCAAATGTAACGATCGCCCCTACCCAATCCGGGATGAATGCTGCAAAGATGAGTCCAACGATGATGAGCAGTAACCGTTTGATTCCCTCTCCCGCGTCACCGAGATAAAAGTAATGCACGCCAGCCCATCCGAAAAGAAGGGCGAGTATGAGAGCGGTGTGCTTATCTTTGCTGCCCGCTGCATGAGCATTGACAGCAACTCTTGACATTTCTGAGGAGTTCGGGGCATAATAAGCACTGCTTGGCAATACTGGAGACTGGGAGAAAGGCGGAGGTGCATGGAAGAAATTTGGTGCTTCCTGGGGAAATACTGGCGGGATTGGCTGGAGTTCTTGTTCCTGGAAAAGTCCTTTAACTTTTCCAGCTGCCATTGGCGTTCCCATGGTTTCCACGACTGTAAAGGGGGGCTGGCGCATGAACAAATAGGCAAGTTGGGTTGACTTATTCAATACGTTTTTCTGTGATATTCAAAAACGTCTCGATTATTTTTGATGCAAGTTTTCTGCTGAGGAACGCTCGCAGGGGGACGTGATCGAGGTGCATGACGCGGCCGTAGGTGT
>JAUNBR010000096.1 GCA_030527015.1 Planctomycetia bacterium | reverse complement strand
AATTTCCGATTTTCAGAGTTTCACTGAAAGTCTGTATTTTTCGCAGTCGTGCTGAGGGGCAGAGAGAGAGATGCAGAAAAAAATAAGGTGGAAAATACTGGAAAATGCTGGAAAAAAGGGAGTTTTACAGTGCGTCGAAGATAAGAGTACGGTTAGTTAAAATAGATAATAGTTTTTTTTTCAGTATTTTTCTGATTATTGTAAAAATCCATTTAAGGTGTACAAAAGTTAAGACCGATATATTTCGTGTATTGATGAGAAAACGAGATTTATATCGATTTTTGTAATATTTTTATTCTGAATCCGCTGTAAATTTCCAATTTTCTGGCATTTTATACGCCTATTCCGTAGGATTTTCGCTTTTTTGCACCGTCATTGGAGCTGCGCACCACACGGCCAACGTGTTTTTGTGAAAACGGAAATCTAAACGAAAATCAGTATGAATTTTCAGAAAATCGTACTTTGGGGGACTGCCCGAAACGGAAAGTGGAATCAGATTTATTATAAATATCGGTACGAAATCGTCTTCTGAAACCGATCGAGACTGTGCGCCGTGTAGGGAAAGCCGGCCGTGGAATCGACGTTTTTGTAGGTTCGTCAATAAGTATTTTTGAAACAGGCACCTTAAGGTCGAAGGCCGTTCGTTAAGCTGGAAGAGCGAAGAGCCGTGGATGCAAAATGCAGCGTTTTGTCGTTTTGCGCAACGGGTGCATGGAGGCAAGATTTTACCACCTTTGTAACAAGGAAGGGACAGAAACATGAAAAATACACAAAAAAGAAATGCATATATATATATATATATGTCTAGCTAAATTTTTTCGTAGATTACGGAAAAATTTTCATTCCAGCTTGAACTGGAGTAAATTGGGCGAAAAATGGAGTGTTTCCAGCACACTGGAATTCATTTCCAGTAGAATCAAAAATTTTCTCAAAACGAAAGGGCGTAAGCCACTATTTTCTACGATTCGCTCTCTTGCGCCGCCCCTTCTTTGCGCACTCCTCACCCTCGCCGGCACTGTGTATGCGGAAAATGCAAACACTAAATTTTCTATTAATAATGAGACATTAAACATTAACGATAATATTGGGGTTAATATTGAGGACAGGAGCGTTAGTGTCTTAGGAAATGATTATACTCTTTCCGTTTTGGGGAATTTTGAAGAGACTGAAGTGCTTGAACCGTGGATGTCTCATTTTTCAGAAAAGACTAATGCGAAGTTAAGAAAGACTGATATTGTGATTAGTGCTAACAAGAAGAACGGCAATGCTTATGCATTTGACTGGGGTGAAATTAATAAAATCAATACTAATTCTAAGAGTGTGGTTATTAACAAAGCATTCGCTGGAGATAATAAATTAGAGGTGAACGGTGGAGGTCATGTGGTGATTCAGTCAGATATTAAGTCCAGTACTTCAATGATGGATTACACCATGGAGAACGTAACCGTAAAGGTAGGCGGGAATAATTATACCTCTGCAGATCAGCTTATGAATACTTTTAAGATACCAGATTACGTTCCTTCGGTACGGGTGGCACTTCGATTATCGGGAGATTATAAGGAAACTCTACTGCCTTACGGTGCATCTGTAAATGAATTTAAGGGGGGGATTGAAGTAAACAGTACGAATGGTCAACGGACGTCTCTAAAGGTAATTGGTGACTCTGTGTATGGTGAAGAGGTTTCTGTGGATAACAGTGTTCTTACTAGTTATTTGGGAACACATACTTTTAATGGCACATTGACACTTAATGAGGCAGGAGCTATCATCATTGGTAACGATGTAATGTCTGATACCTCTGACGGAAGTCCGACAGTGGTGTTTAATAAAAACATTAATATTGGAAAAAATTCCTATTTCATGTTGTTTGGAAATACAAATTTTTCGGACGACAGTAAAATTGAGTTTTCGGAAACAGGAAGTACTGTTATTACTAATGCCAAAAGTTTCCAATCTGATTTAGATTTAAAAGCAGGAAATACGTTGAGGCTTGTTTCTCGTCAGGACGCTAGGTCATATATGCTTGATTTGGATCCTGCTATTGCAGCTAACCATACTGAAGCAATGGTAAACACGGTCAAGGGCGATGTTTCTTCTCTGATAAAAAAATTGATGGTGGAGCAAAATCATGCTCATTGGATTTCAGAGGTTGATGGCGAAGTTGAAGATTTTAGAGAAGATTTAGATCTCCAGGGAGTTGCAAGTAAAAATCCTAATGGTGCTAATCATGTCTCTAAAGCAGCAGATGGCACGTATGAATTGACACAACAGGGGATAAATTCAGATTTTAAGGATATGGAAGTAGCGGATGTGTTAGCAAATAACTTTCTCTATGTATCATTTGATGAAGTAGGGGATCCAACCTATCTGGAATGTGAAGTTACAGGCAATAACATTGGGTTGTCAATTGCAGCAGGAGATGTATTAAGACACAAGATTAGCGGAGAAGGAACTATTGAGATTTTGGCAAATGCTGTTTCGTTGGACTCGAAGATGAGTTATAATGGGCATGTTATTGTGTTTGACGGTACGGATAAGTTTAATGAATTTGGTGGTACTACGAATGTTAAAATAGGTACTATGGCAATCAAGGCAGGAACTGTATTTGGTTCTGGAAAGGGGACTTTGAATGTATCCGGTGAATCCTATAAAGAAGTGAACGGTCTATATGAAGTTCATTCGAGTGGGATTTTAGCGTTCTATAATGATTCTAGTGGTAATAACACTAGTAATAATGATACTCCTAAAATAGCTGAAATAAATGTTGAAACTTTGAATTTGGGCGATGAGAGTTCTGTTTATAGTCATTATAATGGTGGAGCGCGTCTGTGGTTTGATGCGAGTAAAAAAACGGAAGAGAATGGTCTTGTAAGATATGATACAACATCGGAGCGTACAGTTGCTAAGATTGCAGCCACAAACATGAATATAAAAGACGATACGGTGGTTTGGTATGATCACATTTCTTCACTTTCGGCAAAAAATGAGAAGGTTGAGGGTCTGGATCTGGATGCGGGGACGATTAAGATTGAGTTGGATTCTAGTGATATTAAAATTGGTAATGAATCGGCCAACGAACAGTCATTACAGAAATTATTTGAAACAGGAATGACCTCTGTGGTGGTTAAGAAGGATGACGACGGCTATAACGTTTTCGTACAACGTCAAAGAGTTGATGATTTTTATAGAAAGGTAGTAACCGGTAGTAACGATGAGTTGAAAGAAAAATGGAAAGTTGGCACTGATGAAGGTGATAAATATGAGCAGTATGCAACTGCTTTGGAAGGCAATATGGTAACCTTCATGAATACATATAACTCTTTGAATGCTGATTTTCAGAGAGTAAATCTTGAAAATCTAGAAAAAGATTTCATGTTTTACGATACACTTGTGAACACTGGCGATCCAACAAAAATTATCCAAACGATTCAAAACCTTTCCCGTGGTTTTGGACTTGAAAACATTACGACATCGTTTAACCATATTGGTAATCCGACGAGTGTATTCTTTAATGGAGTTTCTTCTTCTCGAGGTGGAACTCTTCGTGGACAGGAAGAAAATGTCCCAGAGTCAACGCCTGCAGAGCCGGGAACAGCAGCAAGTGAAGTTACGAATTCAGATAATAATGTTAATCAGTGGACAGCTTGGGCAAGTTTCTCACATACATCAATCAATGCTCATGCTTATAAAAAAGGCGGACAGTGGTTTGATGGTTATAATATGCGCCGAACGGGAGTGCTAACAGGGATGCGCCGTCAGTTTAGCGATACGTTATCGGGAGGTTTCCTGTTTGCATATTCTTCCCCCGAACAGACACAGAGTGGTATTTATGATAGCAATACAACGCTTGGTGCGGGGAGTTATTCATCCAATATTGATATGGAAGATTTTCAGTTTGCGATACATTTTGAAAAACTTTTGGCACGAAATTGGTCGTTGTCCGTATTTCTCGGTGGCGGTGCACAGTGGATTGACTGGAATCGTAATGTAAATATCTATGATCGAGCGTATACTTATACAGGGGATACTTCTGGAAACACCTTGACGGCAACGTTCTATTTTGTTAAACATTTACAGTTTACGGAAAGATTCTCTCTCGCTCCTACAATTGGTTTTGATACAGAACACTCTTGGGTTTTTGGATTCAACGAGGTTGGAGAGGCTGGAGATGTAGGTTTATTGAGTGCCCATGCAACTGCATATAATTTTGATAGAATCACCCATCACCGTGAAACGTTCCGTATTGGTACATCTGCTAACTTTAACAGTTATAACTCGCTTTTTGGTTTGACAGGGCGTATTTTCTACGGATGTCAGTTGAACAAACAGGATGCTGCAGAAGTTTCTTTTACCAGCAGTATCTTTACAGAAGGTTGGACGATTCGTGGTAACGAAATTGGCAAAAGCTCCTGGAACCTTGGATTGGGTGCTTATCGGTATCTGAACTGGGAAAAAACACTGTCGGTCAGCGTGGATTATAACGCGGTGATGTATAGAAATGCTACGACACAAAATGTGACGGCCGGTCTGCAGTGGAGATTCTAATAATTGGTACAAATAATGGTAAGGAGATGCGGGTGAAAACTCGCACTCCTTTTTCTTTTATACTCGATGCATTATATACTCTGGTTCCAATTTAAAATTTCGTTTTGTGCGGCTCTAAAAGCAGGCTTTTTATCGAAGCAAAAAAGCCGGTGAAGCTGAATTTTATAATGTATTGGGTATAAAATTTCGTTTTCCCGGCATTTTGGTCGCTGAAAATGTTTGTTTTTGGAGCGCGGAAAATGAAAAATTTTAGGAGGAATGAGTATGTTTTGTACCCGATGCAGTATAAAATTTCGTTTTCCCGGTATTTTGGTCGCTGAAAATGTTTGTTTTTGGAGCGCTGAAAATGGAAAATTTCAGGTGGAATGAGTATGTTTTGTACCCGATGCAGTATAAATTTTTGATTTCCCGGCATTTTGGTCGCTGAAAATGTTTGTTTTTGGAGCGCGGAAAATGAAAAATTTAAGGTGGAATGAGTATGTTTTGTACCCGATGCAGTATAAATTTTTGATTTCCAGGCATTTTGGTCGCTGAAAATGTTTGTTTTTGGAGCGCGGAAAATGGAAAATTTAAAGGTGGAATTCGGTATGATTGCACTTGCCCTGCGTTTTTTCCCATATTTCTATTGTTGGGAATGAAAATTTAAGTTTTTTAAATCAAAATTAATCGAAAGGGCAAAAACAATGAAAAAAATGATTTCACTGGCAGTAATCGTTGCGGCAAGTTGCATGTTTGGAATGGCACAGGGTGCGGAATATGGTGAAAATGATTATACGGGCATGGTGTCTGTGCCACAGGCAGAAGCGCCTGAGACCGAGGTATTCGGTGAGTCGGACGAAGATGGCGTAAAATGCTTCTTACGTTATCGCTGGTACCGCTGTTACTGGTATCGTCCGGTGGTGTATTATTATCGTCCGGTGTACTATTATCGGACGTATACCGTTACACGGTACTACACGTATCGTTATCGTTACATTTCGTTTTACAAAAGTTTCGACACGAAATCCGCTACGAATGACACCGGTGTGTTAATGACAGAAACGCCGGCAGCCCCAACTCCTCTCGCGGCACATGGAATTCAGAAAGGCGACGTAATTACACACATCGACGGAAAAGCAATTACGAATCCAGAACAGCTGGATAAAATTACAGCGACCTCCCAGCTGGTGGTGCTGAAGGTGAACGGAGGAAAGAATCCGGAAGGTATGGCCGCCCCGCGGGTTCCGAGTGTGAGTTATGAATACGGAGCTTTTGAGTATTAATTTTGTGTGTGATATATCCCATGCACGATAAAATTCCATTTTGAGTGGGTAAGAGATCATGTGTTTTCAGTAAAGCGAAAAATGCATGCCAGCCAGTCGTCGGACAAGAAAAACTAAAAAAGATAGAACATTAAGTATACAAGAAAAAAATTCAAATTATTTTATGCTAAAAAGAGGTGTAATTATGAAACGTACATGGATTCATTCAGTAATGTCGGCAGTGATTTTGGCCAGTGGGCTCTGTGGTTACGCCAGTGCGGAGACGTCTAGCGCCATTCGTTCGGAATCCGAACAGGCATTCGTGCAGCTTACCAGTAATGCACTGGAGGCGGTCAACAAGATCCAAAAAGACAAAGAAAGTGGCGCAAAAGGCGTGACGGAAGTAAAATTTCAAATTGCGGAAGTGCAGGCGCCGGGCCAAACGGTTACGACCACGGCGGTGACGAATGCCAGCGGTCAGACGACGACCAATACGCAGACGACGGTTACGTCCACGCCCAGTAAATTGGGAATTAAAGTGTGGTTTGAACTGACGGATGGTACGCTGGTAAATCCTACAAAACGAGAGTGGAAGCCGCGCGAAAAATTTTATATTCATATACAGTCAGCGGTGCCGGTATATGTAGGTTTATACCAGAATTATCCTGAAAGCCGTCCAACTTCCCGACAGATATATCCGGATAAGAAATATCCCGAGAGTTTTAAGGCGATTCAGCCAGGTCAGGCGACGAAACTTCCCGTGCTGTTCGAAATGGATGACGATATGCGGGATGAAATTATGTCCATGGTCGTCGTGCGCTCCGACTGGGAGGGTATTCAGAATGGTTTGACGGCACAGGCGACAGCCAGCGTGACGAATACGAATGGTACCGCACAGGTGACTGCACAAGTGACGGCCACGGGAGCAGGAACCATTAAAAGTATTAATGATGCCGTGGTTACCAAAAAGGAAATCACCAAAGATACCGTAAAGGAAAATGCAGAAGGCGTCAGCGAAAAAGAAGCGGAGAATATTACAAAATCGATTAATGAAGCAGCCGGGGGCGCGAAATTCCAGATCGTCGGTTCCGAAGTAGCGACTTCCACACAGGCGAATGACGTGTGCTTCTACATGTTCGGCACGGGAAGCATCGGACAGTGGCAGCTGACCATTAAAAAATAAAACGTTTAGATCGGGAATAAAACGGCAGTAATATGCCGTTTTTTTTCTAAATTTTCTCAAAAAAAAGGGGGAAGAAATGAAGATTTTTACTAAAAGCGTGATGGGAATCCTTCTGCTTCTTATGCTGATACAGAATTTAGAGGCACAGACGATTCATGTGATAACGGTAGGCGATTTCCGCGGATTTCAGGGCGGTGCGTTACAAGGAATTCGGAAAGATATTAGTAATATTACCGCATTTTTTCAAAGATCGGTTCCGACTTCTCAGCTAAACATTCAAGATGTGGAAGGAGATATGGCCACGCCGAATGCGATTCTTCGGACGATCGAAAATATTCAGCCCTCGGAAAACGATACGATCGTATTTTATTATACGGGTCATGCGGCGAATGACTCCACGACATGCGGACAGTTTTTTCAGCTGCGAGATGAAAAAGGGGAGCCGACGTCACTTTCACGTTCTGAGGTCAGAAATAAACTGTTAGAAAAAAATTGCCGTCTGACGGTCCTTTTGACCGACTGCTGTAATGTATTTGATGAAAACGGGAAAATGGGATTTAAATTGGCTCCCGTCCGTAGTGCAGTAAATAAAATATCACCGTTTACCGAAGCACTATTCGTTAAATCGAAAGGACTAGTGGATGTTACTTCCTCAAAAATAGGGCAGTATTCATATGCATTGAAGGATGGTTCTATATTTACTGTAGCATGGGTTATGAATGCAGATGCGATTAATGCCGGTATGAAACAGGGAGAGCATTTAACGTGGCGTAAAACAATTGAACTGCTCACAGTGAAGTCAGGTGAATTATTTAAGGAGTGTTATCCACAGGGAACGCCACAGGGTCAGAATTCACAGATTCCTCATGCATATACATATCCTGAAATGCCGCCTCGGCTGGGAATTACTGCGCTGACGCAGAGCGTGGGAAACGTGCGCGTGACGGAAGTTGCGCCTGGTTTACCAGGAGAGAAAGCGGGACTGAAGGTGGGGGATGTGATCACCCATATAAATGGAGAGGAAGTTTTAGATGAGCCGGATTATGCCCGAGCGATCGATCAGGCGCCGCAGGTGAGCAGCATTCGATTTACGCGAAATGGGCAGAGCATGGAAGTGCGTGTGGAGCTGAATGGTGAGCCTGTTTTTGAGGGTTCATCTCCGTCGGGCAGGGAATCAGAGAATAATACGGGAGGGAGTGCCGCGCTGGATCCAAATGTTTATGGAGGGGGACATACGCCGAGGCAAAATACTGCACAGGTGACAGACGGTCCGGTTTTTGGAGTGTCTGTTCGTATGGACAGTAATATGATCGTGTCGGTAATAGCGGGTTCTCCTGCGGCTGCGGCGGGACTGTCGGTGGGAGATCAGATTTTACTGTTTAATGATCGTGTGATTCGTACGGGGAAAGATTTTGAAGCGGCGGTGGATGCGTCTGCCCAAGTCGCGAATCTGACGGTACAGAAACGAGGAATGAACACGGCCGTTTCGGTGCGCGTGGTGTTAAATAAGTCCGCAGCGTCTGCACTTCCGGCGCAGCCGTCCGCGACTCCTGGCACGGGAAACACGCAGCCGGTGGCGAACCGTGTGGCACCAGTTTTTGGCGTGTCATTACAGGCAGATGGAAATCTTGTCGTGGCGGTAACGCCGAATTCTCCTGCGGCAGAAATCGGAATCGAAGTGAATGACCGAATTCTGAAAATTAATGACGTGGAGATTCGTAATGGAGCCGATTTTTCACGGGCCGTGGATCTTTCCCCCCGAACGGCGAATGTGGTGATACGCGATCATCGTAAAAATCAGGAACACAGTCTCATCATCCAGTTAAATAAATAAGGAGGCATGCATGAGAACGCAATTATTATTTTTATTATATTTTTGTTTGGTATGCTGCATATCCGGATGTGGATACGCGGATGAAAACGCGGAAAATTCAGAGACCGGACCCCGAGAGAAATCATGTTCTGTGGAAGAATTCGCGCTAAATTGGTATCAGAAATGTGCGCAGCGGAATCCGGAAGAAAATTTGATTCTCTCCCCTCTGGCGACTTATCGGATGCTGGGCGCGTTATACCTGGGAAGTGAAAAGCAGACGGCAGAACAGATACGTAAAGGAATGTGCTGGTCTGGGGACAGAGAAATGTGGATAAAATCCATGAATCAAATTTCCAGGCAGTTTTTGGATACGAAAGAAGTCGAAATGGCGGATGGCATCTGGATTCAGGAAAAATATTCCATTCAGGGAGCTTTCGCCGGAATGTTACGGGATATGGGGAACGCAGAGGTTCAGAATGTGGATTTTACGGAAGAACAGACGCGCGATAAAATCAATTTTTGGATTAAAGAGAAAACGGCGGAGAAAATTCCCGAACTGCTGAAAGAACTTTCTTCCGACGCACGTCTTGTTTTGACGAATACCCTGACATTTCAAGGAAATTGGAAAGAAGCTTTCGATAAACAGAATACCCGCAGCGGTTATTTTACCAGCTTAAAGGGAGAAGAGGTGCGATTTCCGCTCATGCAGCGAGAAGGAGATTATCGTTATTTGCGCCAGGAAGATTTTCAGTGGATGGAAATGCCGTATGAAGGTGAACGTTTTATGATGGCGATTTTTCTTCCCAAAAGTTATGATATGTTTTTTGCGCTGGAAAAGCGTCTGACACCAGAATTATTGCGAGAATGTCGAGAAAAATCGGAAAAAACGCATCTGGATGTGAGAATTCCACGCTTCGTATTATCTCAGGATTTTCAGGCGGTGCCCGTTCTGAAAGAACTGGGAATCGTGGATGCCTTTCAGAGCACGGCAGATTTTAGTGGCATCACGGGAGCGAATGATTTAATGGTTTCCAGTATCATTCAGGGAAATTTTTTGCGGGTGGATGAAAAAGGAACGCAGGCCGCGGCGGCGACAGCGGCTGAATTTTTGCCGAAATCGGCACCTGTGAATGATATTCCACGATTTTATGCTGACAGACCTTTCGTTTTCGTGATTTATGATGTGAAAACGGAAATGATTCTCTTCTGTGGAAGATTCGTGGATCCGGAAGGGATGAAAAAAATGGCCGCAGAGTTTCCCGAGGAAATAGCGATCATTGAATCGTCCGGGAATAATCCCGACGAAGAAAGTTCTGTACCTATTATGCCAAATTCTGCAAAAGAAATTATCGTCGAGACGGTGCATTCCAATTTAAATACGTCGGGTGTAGGGGGAACCATGGAATAAAATGAGTCCGTGGTATGGATGAAACGAAAAACAGATTTTTTCCATGAAATCTTCGTTTCACGTGGTTATGGCCATGGGTATCTTTCGTGAAGAAAATACCTGAAAAAAGAGGTGATTTTATCGTGTGTTATACTGTTTCCACTTTAAATTTCCGTTTTTTGCGGTTCTAAAAGCAGGCATTTTTAGAGGCGTAAACAAGGAAATTTAAATGAGAACCAGGTATAAGAGATTACACTTTAATGTTTATTAAACCATATAAATAATATGGGAGGTAACCCAAAAAACTTTTAATTTTAGATGAAGGAGTTAGAAAGATGAAACGATTTATGTTACTGAGTTTTGTTTCGGTGATGGCATTATTTGCCGGGAATGATGGTTATGCGCAGCAGGGCGTTATATCAGAAAAAGATGTGGCGGCGATCGAAGCGACGCTTTTCGCCACGCTGGACACGCTGGATACTTCGGATGATGCAAAATTTGCGAAAGAGCTGGAAAAAATTTCGGGTGATGACGGAGAAGCGAAATGCTGGTTCTGGTGCTGGCGCCGCCCGCGCTGGGTGGTTTATCCCTCTTATTACTATTACACCTGGTACAGTCCGGTCTATTATGTTCCATTTCGGATCGTTACATATTCCGTGCCCGTGATTCGCACGGTTCCCGTGGTTCAGAATGTTCCCGCCACCGGTGCCGCGTCCGCCACGGCGACTGCCACCGTGGGTGATGTTACGGCCACCGCCACGGCAAATGTCGTAACGAAGTTTTTACCATCTTCCGGACGTGTTTCGAAAGGAGCGGTAATTGACTCGAAAGTTCCTCAGAATTCACCTCTGTTCAAAATGGGGCTGCGCTCTGGTGATATTATTACCAGCGTGGATGGAACCCCGGTTCAGTCCATGATAGATGTTCGTCGTATTAAAGCAGATTCCAAAATAACGTATGTGCGTGGAAATCAGATTAAAGTGGCAGGAAAACCGATTCTCCAGCGTACCTCGGGTGAAGTCGCGCAGGCGGATACCGCTTCCAAAACAGCGGACGTGAGTCTGGATAATATTAAATCTCTGCAGACCACAGAACAGTCACTTTATGAGTATTACGATAATCTGGAAAAAGAAGCAGCTGCTTCCGCAGAAATGCCTGCAAAAGAATATGGCGCGGATGAATATTAATCCCAGAAACGTCTTTCGGCATTACGAAGAACGCGTGTGACCAGTAATCGCGAAAGC
>JAUNBR010000017.1 GCA_030527015.1 Planctomycetia bacterium | reverse complement strand
CCACTTCCGGTACCGCAGGAGTTTCCGGCGTTACGGCTGGCGCTTCCACTTCCGGTACCGCAGGGGTTTCCGGCGTTTTTTCTGTATTCAGAGGAGCCTCCACCGGCGGAAGATCCATAATATCTAAAGCTGGCACCTCACTTCCAGGAACAGAAACCGGAGGAATTCCGAGATTCGTCTCTCCCTCTGCGGGAGGTAACTGATTCAAAAATGATGGATCCGTCAGTGAAGGGGGAGTTATTTCCTGTAATCCCATACTTCCTTCCACATCCGCGCTTCTTTCTGCGACATTCGCCAGTCGCTGGGAAATGGCCACATAAACCTTATCTGCATCCGGACGCTCTAAAATAGCCAGCGTGTCTTTCGCCACCGTCCCCAGAGGAGTACCCGATTTCGCGACCATATTATAATATTCTTTCGCCAGCTTTAAGTTTTCGTCCGTTTTTTCGACTGACGCTAAAATTTCATACGCTCGGGCCACCGCCAGCTGCGCCTGCGTTTTTAACTCACCTTTCGCATTTTTCTCTGCTAAAAGTAAAACCTCCAGTCCCTCTTTCGCCTGCTGGGAAGACTCCGTCAAATTATTTCCCAAAATGCTTTCCGAAGCATCCTGTAACATACGGTCTCCGCTTATCAGTAAAGCCACCACACCAGATGTCTCTTTATTTTTTTGACCGAATTCAGATAATTTTACCGTGTCAATATTTTCTGATACGTCTGGATATAACAGTTTTCCAGAAGACGCAAAAACTTCACCCCAAGTTTTCGCATAATGGGAATAAGATACAGATTTCCATACTCCGATTACCACCACCAGTAATACGATTCCGATTAACGTATATAAAATCGTCGACTGATATTCTGCCGCGGCATTAATTACCTTTTCTAAATAATATGCCAAATCATTTTGTTCACGTTTATGTCGCTGTTCACTTTTCATTTTTATACCGGGTTCTAAAACGAGTCTCTGTTTATGAAATAAACCACAAAATATATCCGTATATACCCATTCCTCCTCATTTCAATTTTCTGTGATCATGAAAAGCATCTGTTTCATCTATCATAAAATACTGAAAAATCTGAATAACAGGGCATCAGCAGATACCATGGTTCCACAAAATTTCCTTTTTATGCAGCCATACCAGCAGTATTTCCGGCCCAGTCTGTGTGATTTCTGGCAGAAAGCACACAAAAGAAACGAAATTTCATAGTGTATCGGGTATATACATAATATTTTGACATTAATATTAGAACTTTTCCTGAGTTTCGTCAAGGGGAGGACGCCAAAAAGCACGATTTCCTTTATATTTTTATCAAAAAACTTTTATGGACTTCTTTTTTATCTTATTTTTCATTCATTTTTTAATTTTCTTTCTTATTTTATGGCACAAAAAACGCCATACCGGTTCCTCTTTAAATTTCCTTTTTGTGTGGCTCTGAAAACAGTATTTTCAGCGAAGAAAAAATCTAGAAAAGCCGGAATTTTATAATCCATCACGCAAAATATAACTTTATTTACTTTTCCCTACAATTAAACTTTACCATTTTTATTGTTTTTGTAATCATTTCTTGTTTCATGCTTCCTTTTATTTTCATATAAACACGATATAATATCCTCTTTCCACTTTAAATTTCCATTTTATGAGGCTCTGAAAACCCGGCATTTCAGCAAAACAAAATACCAAGAAGTGGAAATTTAGAGTGTATCGGGTATAAAATCCTAAACACGGTACACAAATAAATTTATATGCCCCAGCATTTTCTCTCACGAACATGCTGGTGACAGCACCCACGTAAGACTATAATATTTAATGTATAACCTGTATGGATTAATTATTTATGACAGATCACACTCCTTTTCAACAAAATATTATTAAAAAATACTACAAAAATCTAGACGTCATTAGTGTACAGCGTTTAGGAGAATTAGCCACGGAATTATTTCTCTCCACCGGCAAAAAACGTATAAACTGCTGGAAACGTGCGGAGGCAGCCATGATAAAATTAAATATTCCCCAGTCACGAATCGAACATATTCTTGCCTCTGATGATCCGACACTTCTGGCACGCCTGGTTCAAGAAATAGGTCACAAATAACTTTTCATCTCATTTTTCTCAATTTTTTTCATTACCGATACTTTTTTCCTCTATTTTTTTACTCTTTTATATGCTGCACAGAAAATGCAAAATAAATGCCCTTTATATCTTTTATTTTTATACTAATTTTGTTTTGAATTTCCATGTTTTGTAGCACTGGAAGCAGATTTTTAGAGCGAAAAACTCCATGGAGGCGAAATTTTACGGTGTGTCGAATATAATCATCACAAACATTTTGTTTTTCAGAATATTTTTTTACTTTTTTTATTATTTTCTTTTCATGGAAAGCAGACGGTATTAAAATTTTGCCGAAAACACCCATATTCCATGAAAAAAATTGGAAAATGAACACGGGATGTTTTTTCAAAAATTTATTTTTTTTAGTAAAAATGTCTCGGGGGTCTAGGTAAAATCGGCAATAAAAGTTATAATATCATAAAATAGAGTTTTCATTTTTAATTTGCCGACCAGACCAAATTATGATCAGATCCTTTATTTCTGTTACTTCATTTATTTATCCACACGAACATGGCCTTTCGGTCAAGACAATTTATAAATAATATATTTATATATCCGATACACATTTTACATATGACTGTCTCCCTAAATGGAATTAGTACAATTATAGTTTTAGAGAAATATTTAAAATTACATTTTCTTTTAAGAAATGGAAAAAGGAGTTTATAAAATGCACATTAAAACACAGAATATTTTTTTCTGCGTCACTCTGGCAAGTATACTTTTCAGCGGAAATTTGTTATCTGCCGAAGAAAAATCTGCAGAAAATAAAGCCCCCTGGCAGGAAAACACTGTCGAATGGCTTACAAAATTTACAAAACCTGTCTCTGTGGAAAATGCGGATGCCACGGCCGAAGACGAAATGAAAGGATACACTGACGTCATTACTGGCACAGACATTACTTTTGATATGGTCCCTATTAAGGGTGGGTCTTTCATTATGGGAAGCTCAGAACAGGAACAGGAAAAATTTGCAGCAGATCCAGAAATTTTACCAGAACCTTTTAATAATGCAGCAGAAGGTCCGAAACATGAAGTGAAAATTTCTCCTTTCTGGATGGGAAAATGTGAAGTTACATGGGAAGAATACGAAGCATTTTGGATGTGGCTGGAAAAAAAATCTCGGGAAACAGCTAAAGTTGAGCCAACAGAAAATGATAAAATCGCGGATGCGATTCTCCGCCCCACCCCTGCATATTCTGACATGACTTTTGATATGGGGCGTGAAAAACGTCCAGCGATCGGCGTTTCACTTTATGCCGCTCAGATGTACTGTAAATGGCTTTCTGCGAAAACTGGGCGTTATTATCGTCTGCCCACCGAAGCGGAATGGGAATATGCATGTCGGGCAGGAACCACGACGGCCTTTAGTTTCGGGGACAGTCTGGATGATTTCGAAGATTATGGCTGGTATTATGATAATTCTGACGATAAATATCAGCGTGTCGCTCAGAAAAAGCCGAATCCCTGGGGACTTTATGACATGCACGGAAATGTTCGTGAATGGTGTCTTGATCAGTTTTTGGTGGATGGTTACAAAAAACAGTTAGACGCAGCAGACGGAAAAGTTCTTGAGAATCCTTTCTCTCCTTTTACTAAAAAAGGCCAGCGATATATGGGAGTGGCCCGGGGAGGTTCTTGGACGGATGATGCCCAGAACTGCCGCAGCGCGACACGCTTCCCTTCTTCCGAAAGTTGGAATCAGGAAGATCCTCAGATCCCGAAAAGCATATGGTTCGACTGTTCAGAAAAATGGCTGGGGTTCCGTATCGTGCGGCCTCTGACCACTCCGACTGCAGAAGAAGCGAAAATTTTTGAACCGGATCCGGAAGTCGCGGAGGAATATATCCGCTTAAATCCTCGTCAGTCTGTGCAATAATATTTTGAAAAGGGATATTTTACCTGATACACTATGAATTTATACTTCCCCTGTCCGCCGACAGACCGGCCAGGTATTTTGCTTCGCTCTGAAAACGTCTGCTTCAGAGCTGACGAAACGGAAGTTTAAGGTAAAACCAGGTGTAATTTTTAAGAAATACATCTTAAAATTATAAAAATATGCCATAAAAATTTATTATTCAGATTTTTTCATTTTAGTTTTATACGTTTATAAAAGCCAGTTTTTCTGCCGCCTGTTCGCGCTGCAGAAAAGAGTAAATTTATACCCGATGCACTACAAATTTCCATTTCCCCGGCATTTTACTTCGCTGAAAATGTCTGCGTTCAGAACAGCATAAACGGAAATTTAAAGGAAAACCAGTATTATATATGGATACGCAAAATTTACTCCCCTGGCCTCCTCGGAGCAAAAATACTCGTTTCCCTGGGCGTATAAAACTAAAATTTTAAATAGGACCCGTAAAAATATATCGGATCTCGAAATTTTATATACTGGTTCCATTTTAAATTTCCGTCTTGTGCGGCTCTAAAAGCAGGCATTTTCAGCGAAGCAAAATGCTGGGGAAGCGAAAATTTATAGTGTATCGGGTATAATATGTCACGTATAAAATTTTGAAGTTTTCCGATTTCGTTTTTAAAAATTAACATTAAAATTAACGAGAATTATTATCATGGCAGCACCCGAAAACACTTCTCCCTCTGAGGCGGAACCGAATGAAAAGACTCCGCCAGTTTATCGTGATTTTATCCGAAAAATTATTGATGAAGAACTCGCCTCAGGAAAACACTCCAGCATTATCACACGTTTTCCGCCTGAACCTAATGGTTATCTTCATATCGGCCACGCGAAATCCATCTGTCTGAATTTCGGAATCGCGCAGCAGTATCATGGCCAGTGTAATCTTCGTTTTGATGACACGAATCCCGTAAAAGAAGAAAATGAATATGTGGATTCCATTATGGAAGATATTCGCTGGCTGGGTTTCACCTGGGATGAACTGCATTACGCTTCTGACTATTTTCATCAGCTTTATGACTGGGCCGTACAGCTGATCCAAAAAGGGAAAGCATATGTATGTGACCTCAGCGGAGAAGAAACCCGGGAATATCGTGGCACACTAAACACGCCTGGAAAGGAAAGTCCATACAGAAATCGGAGTGTCGAAGAAAATCTGGATCTTTTTCAGCGCATGAAAGCGGGAGAATTCCCAGACGGCTCACGCACACTGCGAGCAAAAATTGACATGAGTTCTCCTAATTTAAATATGCGAGATCCTGTCATGTACCGCATTCTGCACGCCACTCATCACCGCACAGGTGATGAATGGTGCATTTACCCCATGTATGATTTTACACACGGCCAGAGTGACTCGATCGAGCGAATTACACACTCCCTGTGTACGCTGGAATTCGAGAATCACCGTCCTCTGTATGACTGGTTTTGTGACGCGCTGGAGATTTATCATCCGCGACAAATCGAATTTTCCCGATTAAATCTGACTCACACGGTCATGAGTAAGCGGTTATTACTGAAGCTGGTAACAGAAAAATATGTTCATGGATGGGATGACCCACGGATGCCCACGATCTGTGGTCTGCGTCGGCGAGGATACACACCGGAAGCGATTCGTACTTTTTGCGAAAAAATTGGCGTTAATAAAATGGATAGTCTTGTGGAAATGGGACTTCTGGAATTTTATCTGCGTGACCAGTTAAATCTTATCGCACCACGATTTATGGCAGTTCTAAAACCACTGAAAGTCGTCCTGACGAACTGGGAGCCCGGGAAAATTGAAATGCTGGAAGCAATAAATAATCCAGAACGTCCGGAAGATGGCTCACGGCAAATTCCGTTTTCTGGCGAGCTTTTCATCGAGCAAGATGACTTTATGGAAACGCCGCCGAAAGGATATTTCCGTCTCTCGCCAGGAAAAGAAGTTCGTTTACGCTGGGGATATTATATCCGCTGTAATGATGTAATAAAGGATGAAAATGGAAATGTCGTGGAGCTTCACTGTACGTATGATCCACAGACACGCGGCGGACAGTCACCTGACGGAAGAAAGGTGAAAGGTACGATTCACTGGGTTTCTGCCCAACATGCCATAAATGCTGAAGTACGTTTATATAATCCGCTGCTGACGGTACCCAGTTTAACGGATCTGCCTGGTGAATTTCTGGATTATCTGAATCCTGATTCACTGCAGGTACTGAAAAATTGTAAACTGGAACCCAGCCTGGCGGATGTCCCTGAAGGATTTCGGTGCCAGTTCGAACGTTTAGGATATTTTTGCTGCGATCCAGATTCCACCGAAGAGAATAAGGTATTTAATCGTACCGTCACACTAAAAGACAGCTGGGCAAAAGCTCAAAAAAAGTAACTTTTCAGAAGAAAAATACTAAAATGATTTATCCAGATACGGATAACGATTCACATTTCTGGCATTTTATACCTGATACACTATTAAATTTTACTTTCCCGACTTTTTCGTTTCTTGGTGAAAATACCTGTTTTTTTTGAGTCTCTCAAAAGGAATTTAAAGTAAAACCAGTATTATCTGTTCCAGATGGATTTTATTTTCCAGGATTTCATTATGTATACTGCTTCCTTTTTTAATTTCCATTTTGTGCGGTTCTGAAAGCCAGCATTTTCAGCGAAGTAAAATGCCGAAGAAGCCGAGATTTATAGTGCATCAGGTATAATACGGGCTCCCTCTAAAATTTTGCGTGACCACGGAAGAAGCATTTCTGTAAGAAACGAAATGTGAAAAATGTAGAAATTTATCGGACATCAGATATACCTGCCGGTATAAATTTATTATCAGGATCACTTCTTTACATTTCAGAATTATACAGGAGATAAAAAATGACAGCACGTTTTGAAATTTATAAATGCGAAGTATGTGGAAATATGGTGGAAGTTTTGAATGCGAATTCCGGCATTCTGACGTGCTGCGCTCAGAAAATGACGCATCTGCAGGAAAACACGACTGATGCGGCCGTGGAAAAGCATGTTCCCGTTCCGTACCGTGAAGAAAACGGCGCGATTAAAGTGTCTGTCGGCGAAGTACCACATCCCATGATCGAAGAACATTATATCCAGTGGATCGAGATATGCGTCGGAAATCACGTGCAAAGAAAATATCTGAATCCTGGGGATGACCCAGCCGCCATTTTTCATAATTTTGAAGAAAATAGCACAAAAGAACGCCCTGTTTTCAGGGAATACTGTAATCTGCATGGGTTATGGAAATCAGAAGGTTAAAAACTGATATTTTACGCTTTCTTTCCACATATATCTGAATCTACTTTCCATTACCGTTTTTGCTTCCCAGAAAGCAGACATTTCCTGCGAAGCAAAAATGCCGTGGGAGCGGAAATTTATAGTGCGTCTGGAAATGAGTATCCTGTACAAAACCTGTGTTTTGATGCCGGATACTCATAAAAATTTTCCCGCATTTCACGATACAAAAATGCCTCTTTCACGAACGTACGAAATGAAAGTTTAAAGTATACTCTGGTTCCCGTTTAAAATTCCGTTTTGAGTGACTCTGAACGCAGGTATTTTCACCGAAAAGCAAAATACCAGAGGAGTGGAATTTTATAGTGCATCGGGTATAAAACCATATGTCTTTAATTCATCAGATATTATCTAAAGAAATATCTTCCGCAGATTTTGGCGGTAACTCTTCACCCGTAACTTCTGTATGAATTCGTTTACGAAACAGCTCGATATTCCTGATAAAATTATCACCAGAAGCATGCGTTCCTTCCTTAATGAGTTTTTCCAGCTGGTCCAGATCTTTCGTGGCCTGATCAAAATTTTTCAGGCGAAAATGGATTTCTGCGATTTCATGTAAATAAAACGGCTGCGCGTCCGTCTCCACTTTATCAAAAATATTCAGTACCTGCTGAATATAATTTTCCGTTTTATCCGCCTGATTCAGAAATGCGTAACCCTGCGCGAGATTCAAGAAATAACGTGCTTTCGTCGTATCCGGATACTCTTCCAGTGAAACCGCCGCGAGTTCTCCGAGAATTTTTTCAGCACGATCTTTTTTATCTAAAAATACATAACGATTCGCGACCATAAAATAATGCACATACAGATGATATTCTTCGTTTTTATCTTTTATTAAATTTTTTCCCTGCTGAATCAGTTCATCATATCCTTCCAGACAGGCCAAAGATTTTTCTTTATCCCCGGCGAGCTGATATAATTCAGAAAGTGAGGGCGTATAACGTATTTTAATCAGAGGAGATTTCGCCTGCTGAAGAATCGCGTCTATTTTTGGTAAAATGGCCTTAAATTCTTCTTCCTGTTTCGACTGTAATGCCTTTCCTGCTTCTATCAATAATTGATCCATTTCTTTCACCTGCAGAAGCTGTTTTTTTGTATCCCTCTGATCCGAGAGATAATTATAGAAAAAAAACAGCATACCCAGACAAGCTAAAAGTAATAATGTAATACGGATACCCCGAATCATTTTAAATCCTTTCTTCCACTAATTAGAGTGTAACAGAGAAATATATCTTCTGATATTTTTATACTCGATACACCATAAACTTTTACTTTCGCAGCACTTTCATATCCGAAGCACTACAAATTTTCGTTTTCCCAGCATTTTTATACTCGATGTACTATAAAATTCCGTTTCTGAAACGTTTCATGACACTCAAAATGTCTGCTTTCAGAGCCGCACAAAACTTCCTTTTAAGATAAAGTGCATATATGTAACATGACACATTATACTGTTTCCATTTTAAATTTCCATTTTATGCGATTCTGGACACCGGCATTTTCAGCGAAGTAAAAATGTCGGTGAAGCGGGGAAATTTATAGTGTATCGGGTATAAAATTCCGATTTACGCACTATGAAATCCAGCATTCTCTCTGAACATAAACATAAAAAATGTTAAAATTTACCGCAAAACAAAAAATTTAAATTTTCATCTCTGACACATTTATACTGTTTCCACTTTAAATTTCCATTTTATGCGGCTCTGAAAACAGGCATTTCTGCGAAGCAAAAAATACTGGAGAAGTGGAAATTTATAGTGTATCGGGCATAAAAAATAGAATCGGTATTTACAGATGAAAGAAACCTCTCACTTTTTCGAAAACACTTTTTTTCTTTTTTGGTACTTCTTCTGTAACAGGGACAGAAACATCCTCTTTTTTATGACGTGTAAACATCGGCGGAGGGGATAAAGAAGGAAGTTTCAGCGAATGCTGATCTGATAATATTTTCTTATTATTTTCATTATTCTTTTTCTCCGAAGAAGAATTTTCCATATTTTGAATGTCATTCCGTCCAATTTCCGACGATTCTTGAGGGACGTTCTGCGCGGAAAGGTAACCCGGTGTTACACTCATCGCCGCCGCACCCGAAAAACCAGCGACTTCCATTTCACCAGCAGCCACTCTTTCTGAAATCATGTTCTGTGCAGACACCTGAATATTTTCCATTAAAAACCGGATCCAGTAACTCTCCAGTGAACTGATACAGGCCGTTAAATCTCCACGGTAAAGCCGATTCGTAAGTGTCTCCAAAAGCCGAGCCAATTCATTTTGCTCCATCAGACTAAAATTCATATCAGATAATCGAATATTATCGAGTTTTATTTCGCCCGCCCCCAATAATTCAAAACTCAGCCGTAACTGCATCACCTCCTCTAAAGGAAGATCATTCACATGAAATACATACTGTTTCCATTCCGTGTTCTGTTTTTCCGCTCCCACGCCCGCCATTTCACCTGCAGAATTCGGAATTTCCGCGGACGACAAAAAAAGCTCTGCCAGATGAACACGAACGACACGACGATATTTTCCCGTATCATCTTCAAGAATCATCTGTAAAGGTGGGAACGTCTGTGTCTGCCCAGGATTTATCCAGACCGAGATAAACATTCTTCCCGTGGAACTGGCGGCAAAAGGCTGGCTCATCATCTTAAGAGGCTCCCCAAAAGAACGCAGATACACACACGTATTACCTGCCTGTGCATTTTTTGTATCCAGCTGCACGACTGCCTCTGATGAATCCGCCGATTTTATCTGACTGGAACGAATCTCCCACTGTGGTATTCTTCGTGGATCCGTGGATATATCCTCAAAATTCGCATTTCGTAAACCGACATAAAGCGGAGGATTTTTCAGCTGCCGCAAGCGTTCTTTCAGATCAAGTAACCGCGTCTCAAAAGCTCTCTTTATTTCCGAAGAATAGGACGCCACGGGATCAAAAATCGTAATGGCCGGCCCATGTATTTTTAAACACTCGATCTGATAAGGTGCCAGCGTAACCCGCCAAAAATAACCGCGCTGATCCCTGCCCAGCGTAATCGGCTGACCATCTCTTAACAGAGTTACATTCTGATCTATTCTTCCTGCATCTCCATAACGTAAAGAAGCATCCGGACGAATATGAATCATCGCCTCTAAAGAAAACGGCGTGCGATTCACGGCATAAACATAATTATCCTCATTCTGATTTAAATAGCAAAAACTCACTGGATGACTTTTAGAATACCCTTCTTGCGTAACCCGTGCCTGATAAAAACGCTCTGGAGGTAACTTTCGAAAAATATTTATCGTATTCCGAATATGCTCTTCCTGTCCGAGCACGGGCGACCACCCGCCATCAATTATCACCTGAGCATCCATCATCGCCAGACTCTCCGCAAAACGGCGCCGATTCATTACACCCGCCGGCGAAAACTGAGCCTTTCCCCACGTAAGTGATGGCTGATACGGACTGACCTTATCAAACTGCGGTAAACGAAGTGTCATGGGAGGATGATAAAACGTCATGGAAGGCACCGACTGTCCCTGAAATAATCGGTAAGTCCCCGGTGAATTCTTCCACTGAAGCTCTGACGCAGAATCTGAAAGCGCGCCATTCGGAGAAATTTTCTGTGGACGCGGAAATACGATTCGTGGATCGATCTGTAATAACTCCGGATCCAGACCTGCCATAAGTAAAACTTCTTTCGCGCTGACATTCCGGCCAAGCTGCGGATGTAACTCTGGATGCCTAAACTCATTCAGAAAATCGGTACCCACCAGATATAATTTCGTACCTGGATACCGGTTTAAAAGATTCGCTGCACGACGATAAAATAAGGATAACTTCTGCGCCCTCCACTGAAGCCAGTACTGTAATCCCTCTCCCTGGGAGAGAAATTCCACCTGCTGCTGAAATCCCGCAGGAAGAGGCAGAGACGTTTCTCGTGAAAACTCCTGAACTGACTGCGCATCCATTCCCCACTGTGGCGGAGGCATTAACAAAATACTGTGGTCCGTCAGTTGTAAGGAAATACCACCAAAAGACGAATGATGGCCGTAACGTTTTATCACTTCCTGCAGACATTCTAAAATATATGTCTGAACTCGCGGGTTCAAAATATTATAATAAGGAACCGTCGGATTTTTTTTCTGATTCTCCTGACGCATATTCCCTCCCGCCGCATTTCGCCAACATATACTGGAAGCTTTCCAGTCTTCCGGCATTCTTGACGGATACAAAACAGCTGTTTCCAGTTCCGGAATATAACACGAAAAATCCATGGAAGGAATAAGTGTCAGTTTTTCCCTGTCAAAAAGGCGAAACACCATTTCCGCCACATCTTTTTTTACCACATCCTGACCCGTGTTAAAAAAATTTCCGCTGTCATATCTTGGTGTGGATGCTAATTTTTTAGAGGGATAAATACTGCCACCATCCGCATAAATATTTAAAACCAGTCCATTATACCCGACATAATTCATATACTCCGTCATCCTTCTGGCTCCATCATAAAATGTAATCCAGTCCGTCAGAGTAAATTCATCCGTACCACCAGGCACTTTCGTCGCAGAAAAAAAATCAGAAAAAATCGGACGAGAAAACATGGGCGCGATTAACCTCTCCGGTCTCGGCGTCTCCCTCTGTCCAGGCTCTGTTTTATTTTGCAGATCAGAACGCGTTTTCGGTAACAGACGTGGTAAACGATTTCCCACAGAACTAATTCGTATTTTCCCATAAAACGCCGACTTTTCTGGATGCCGATTCGTCATCAAAATAACAGGAGACTTACTTTTCGGCCAAAAAATAATCCGGTGACGTTCCCAGCGAAAATCCTGTTTTTGTGGTGTCACCACCGGTGCAGAAACATGAATTCCCGAATCGATTCCCATGGGTAACATGGCGCCAGAAACATTCGGCTCTAAAATACTTATCCCTAAAGTCTGTTCCACTCCGGCAGGATACTCCACTTCCAGAATATGTGGCATTCCGACTCTCTCCAGCGCGAGAGGATACGCTTCCCAGACCGTGGGCATTTCCTGTTTATCCGTCCCAGATGCAGTATATATCTCTCTTACAGAAGTCTCCAGCGGTGAATCTTCCGCCGGGGCACTCAAAGAACGACTCGGTAATTCGATCATCGGCCCATACTGTGAAGAAATCGTTTTGGCATCTCCACTTCCCAGTGAACCTCCTGTATTTCGGTTCCAGTGTGGTAACTGAATCACGGCACGATTCATGCTTTCCCACCATTTCGGTTCCGTGGGGTCTATTTCCACAACAAGTGTCGGCGTCAGATTCCCGATTTCATCCACCGTTCGGCTCTCCGGAGAAATCGTAATGACCTGCACCCTTCTCTGTAAAACTACTTTCGTCGGATCCAGCGCCGTTCCAGAAAATGGCCCGACGGTCAGCGGTTTCGTAAATGGTTTTACCAGCGGATTTTCCACCGAATTCACCAAAACAGAAAAAACCACATCAAAGATTCCTTCCTCGCCGGGAAGAGGAATTTCTATTTTTAACGGATCAGCATTCGGTGCCAAAGAAAAATCATACTGATGCCTATATACCTCGAACGTTTCTCGGCCACGAAGTACCTGAACATTTAATTTCGCACCAGCTTTAGTAGAAATCGCTGCAAGATTCGCAAAAACCTCACACTGAAACTTTTCTCCAGGTGAATACACCACATTATCTCGTTCCATTTTCACCCGCAGCATATCCCCAGGAACACGCCGCACGGAAAGACGATTATTTGTCGGTGTTCCACTTATGCTTCCAAGTGAACTGCTAAATCCTTCCACAAGAAGTTTCTTCAGCGGTATATCCACAAAAGGTGCCGAGATAAGTTTTTCAGAAATCGTGGAAAGACGGAGTCTCAAAACTCCATTTTCTTCCCAGGGAATGGTAAGCTCCATTCCATTAAATACCTTGGGCAGCGGCTGAGAAATAATCACCTGCCCATTTACCAGAATAATATTTCCGGAATCATCCGTTTCTGTACCCAGAGGAGTCAGCTGGCTTATCGGGCCAGTGGAACACACGATCTGTCCGAAACATGGAATTTCATCCGCGCCTCCCCATGTAATACGTACCCTTATGTCCGTACCTTCCACCATATTACTACTGATAATCATCAGAAAAATAGTAAATAGGGACAGTAAAATACGAAACATTTTCTTAAACTGATTCTTCTCTTCTGCGGGTTCTTATTAAATTTCCATTTCGCGCGACCATAAAATCTGGTGTTTCATGCATCACGAAACACCGGCGGGAGTAAAATTTTATAACGCGTCGTGTATATTCTGATTTTCCTTTAAATTTCCATTTCGCGCAGTCACGAAAGCAGGAAGTACTTTCACCGAAATATACTGGTTCCAATTTAAATTTCCATTTTATGCGGTTCTGAAAGCATACATTTTCCGCGAAGCAAAAATGCCTGGAAGCGGAATTTTATAATACATCAGGTATAAAAAAACACATATGTCTTTTTCTTTTTTTATCAGCACATCCTTCATCGTCTGGCGGTGGAGCTAAGATCTTTAATTTGTCGTGCTGTCAGATTCCATGCACTGTGCTCGGGAAGGTAAACCTGTGTCCCAGAAATAGCGACGCGCGCTCCGACATATCGGGTCAGATCTTGCCCAGGCACGGGCGTAACATAACAGCGTGGCAGCCCACGATCATCCACCAGAGCATAACGGGGTAAGCTAAAATGCTGTTTTTCGCGTGGCTGAACTGTCGCAAGAACTCCTTCATACTCATATCTTCCAGGAGTGGTGGAATATGGAGGAGACATACGTGAAAACTCTTCTTCTCGAGATGAGTTTCTCTCTGCCACATTTCCCACCAAAACATTTCCCCGGGAAAAATTTTCGCCGGAAGCATTACCATATGTTTCATTTTCGCCAAGCTGGTAACTGTCCAGAATATTTACGGTTTCCGGATTTCGTGCTGCATAATTTTGAGGGGAACGATTAAATCCCTGATAAAAATCCTGTCCTTCAGAATGCATCATCTTCTGATTCGCCAAAACGGGAGACTGCTTTTCAGAATTCGCTTCTATTTTTAATAGAGCGATTTTCCTATTTCTCACGGCATCCGCTTCAAGAATTTTTTGTCGCACCAGCGCAATTTGTTCTTTTTGTGTTACCGTCTCCGCCCGATTTACTAAAGAATTCGCGCGCATTAATAAACTGGGCGTATCCCACCGAGATGCATCATAATTCGCGATCGTCCGAGACAGATCTGCTTCCAGAAGATTCACATGGCGCAAAAAATTTCTGGATGCTGCAGGCCTCTCCGCCGAAGAACCTGTGCCCGTACGCTCTGATTCAGCCACAGATAATACTGGGCTTTCCTTTACGGCCTGCGGCGGAGACAGATATTTTTCCTGAACCCACCGAAATTCTCCACTGGGAGGAGAAATCTTGCACCAGTTTCCATTCATCGGAGAATCATCCAAAATTTCCACGACTTTCCCGCTGCGCAGCATCACGCTTATCTGTTCTCGCCGCATGGGATACAGTTTACTGCCGATACGTGACGGCACATCATCACTGGTAATTCGTGCCAGACTGTCTCCCAGTGGCTGCAGATAATTCCGTGGCACCCAGGCAAAACTCCCCGCCGGAGGGCGAATCGCGCACCATCCTCCAGGCAGATGCTGATATACCTCCACACTATCACCTTTCTGGAAAACATCTGTCGTGTAATACGTACTGCCCGGCCCACTATAAATATAAACGCTGTCATCATTTATAATCGCCGTATATGGAAACTCTTCTCCAAAAGTTTTTTCCTCACCGACTGACATCAGACCACATATACACAGAAAAATCCCCCAAAATAAGGAATTCTTATTTATTTCTTTCTGTATCAGGCTCATGGAATTCACTCTCCCAAGATAATACTGGCTCTACTTTAAATTTCCGTTTTATGCAGACTGGAACAGGCATTTTCAGCGAAATAAAAATACCAGAGAAGCGAAATTTATAGTGGCCCGCATATCAGGCACACAGGCTTCACTTTAAATTTTCATTTCACGTGGTCATATGCTCAAACATTTTCATTTTTTACAAAATGCCCAAAAAACAAAATTTATAGTTCTTCAGATATAAATCACATTATTATAACTTTTATAGCAGATATTAATAAAAAAATTAATTTTCCGCAAGAGGAATTTCCATTTTTATTATCAGGCACGGTACCCCTCTATTTAAATTTTCATTTTTACTGGCAAAAAAATCAAAATTTTTCTTCTTTTCAGTCATCACACCAAAATATTCATCCCTCTTCGGCTTCAAAATCCGTATCTTATTTCATACAGATGAATACATCCCGGTACTTCATTAAATTTTCGTTTTCTGTGATTCTGAAAGCAGATATTTCTAGAAAAGCAAAAATCCCAGGGAAACCGAAAGTTATAATTCTCGGGTATTAAAAATCGAAAAAAGTGAAATGAATCATATCTCAGATGTATTTTTTCTGAAAAACCCCAAAAAATTCCTCCTATTTTTGCTCTTGCCGAAAAATAAAAAAAACGTCATAATGCCATCTGTCGGAAAATATTTCCGCGAAAGGTTTATACCCGATACACTATAAATTTCCACTTCTCCAGTCGGCCAACAGACCTGTATTTTGCTTCGATAAAAATCCAGATTCCATATGGCCGCACGAGACGAAAAAATTTAAAATTAAAGCCCGTATACATCCCGTGATTTTTTATGAAAAATACATATGCGTTTTTCTGCTTTCAATTTATCCGTTTTTACTTTTTTTATAATATTATCACTTCCTCCCCTGATCGGATGTCGAGATAATGTGATTCGGACACCATATGCTTCCTACATATCTCCCACAGAAACCAGGCTGATTCAGAATCCGACGACTTTTCACGCACCAGATCCTTATATTCTCTGGGAAACTCTCGTAGACGTGGTACGCCTTTATTTTTGGGACATTCAGGAAGAATATCCCTGCCAGCGTAACGGAGGACTTATCACAGAAGGACTTCTGGTAACATATCCACAAGTTGGCGCGACATGTCTTGAACCGTGGCGGAGAGATTCTGTGACTCACGAAGAAAGAAAGGAAGCCACTTTACAGTCCATACGCCGTACTGCGCGTATCCGTGTCCGGCCAGTGGACGGTGGTTATTCTGTCGAAATCCGTGTTTTTAAGGAATTAGAAGACCTGGTTTCCCCATCTAAAACCCGTTTACCCTCCGCGACTTTTCGTCTGGATACAGAACTTCCAGACGTCCATGATCCGATCGCCGTTACCGATTATCGGGCAGGCTGGATTCCGAAAGGCCGTGATGAAGCACTGGAACATGAAATGCTCTTACAGCTTCAGGCACGACTTCCCCGCCGGTAAAGTTTACACCCGATATACACGATAAATTTTCATTTCCCGGCCCATTTTCTTTCACTAAAAACACCTGCTTTCAGAACCGCGAAAAACGAAAATAAAAGTAGAATCAGGCATCACCTGATGCACATTTTATTATACCCGACACACTATAAAATTCCGTTTCTCCGGCATTTAGCTTCGCTGAAAATGCCTGCAGTCAGAGCCGCACAAAACGGAAATTTAAAATGGAACCAGTATAAATCATCTTCCAGTCAGCTGACAGACCGATCAGATTTTCGTGAAGCATAAAATTATTCTGTTTTCATGGCCACACAAAATCTGGTATTTATACCCGATACACTATAAATTTTCGCCTCCACCGCCTGCCGACGACAGGTCAGCCTTTCGTGAAAAACAAAACACCACGTCACGTGACGGTGCATAAAATCTGAAATTTAAATGAAAACTGATTTCATCCTTTATTTTTTTGTGGGGGCCAATTTTCCAATAAAAAAACTCTGTATAAAAATACAGAGTTTTTATTTTCAGCACATGATTAAATTCCATTTTTCACCGTACCATACCAAAAATATCGTGGAAAAGGAATTTACAGTGAACCCGTCATAAAATCCACCTAAACTTCTTATATTCTAAAAAATACAAGAAATTATTTCGCGAAAAATCCGCCGGAAAGATCTCCGCCCACTCCGCCACGCAGAGGAGCATTCACTGCCCGAGGACGATTTCCTGGAATGTACTCTTCAGATACTTTCTTTTCTGTTTTTGCATCTCCCTCTTTCTTGGGCGGTGCCTCAGTCATCGCTTTAACCGAAAGACTGATCCGCCGAGCAGAAGGATCCACATTCAAAATTTTAGCAGTAACTTTATCGCCGATATTTAAAACATCTGAAACTTTTCCGATTCTCTGATGGGAAATTTCACTTATGTGCACCAGGCCTTCCACGCCCGGTTTCAGACCGATAAAAGCTCCAAAAGGCGTAATTTTCGTTACGGTGCCTTCCACTTCCTGCCCGATCTGAAAATCTGCAGCGACATTCGTCCACGGATTCTCCATCATATCCCGGTAAGCAAAACTAATTTTTTTGGTTCTCGGGTCAATTTTCTCTACTTGGACGCGGATCTCCTGTCCTTCCGTCAGAACATCACTAGGATGTTTCACGCGGTCCCACGAAAGCTGGCTGATATGCAGCAGACCGTCTATTCCTCCGATATCCACGAAAGCACCGAAATCCATGATTTTCCGTACCACACCATCATAAATCTGACCAGGCGCCAGTTTCTGAATAAGTTCATCCCTCTGTGCGTCACGCTGACGATCTAAAATCGCACGGCGGCTGAGCACCAGATTCCGTTTTTGAGGATTCACTTCCGTAATGAGGCATTCCATTTTTTGCCCCACTAATTCTTCCAAATTTTCCACACGATAATTCGCGATCTGACTGGCAGGAATAAAACCACGCAGACGATTCACACGGCACTCCAGACCACCAGAATTAAAAGCGGTAATCGTGGTTTCCACGATCATTCCTTTTTCCACCTGTGACCAGTCCGCCACATCCTGCGCCGCACCGGGGAGTGTGAGCTCATAAAGTCCGTCAGCATTCGGTTCTTTCGCTACTTTCGCCTTTACTTCCGCTCCAACTTCCGGTAAATTCTCACCATACTGTTTTACTGGAATAAACGCCTGTACGTTTCCCGGAAGCTCCACAAAAACTTCTTCCGCTCCGACCTGAATTATTTTCCCGGTAACTTTCGTTCCGACTTCCAGATCCGCAGCCAAAACAGTTCCCGCTTCCAGTAAAGCATTCACATCCGCACCACCCATGGCCGCATCCAGCTCAGCCTGTAAATCTTCTGGCAGTTCCGCATACCGATTCGTGGCTTCCTCACGTGCCTTCTCCAGATCCACCGGCGCAGAAGAAGTTTCTTCCACAGGTGCTTCTAAACTCTCCTGACAGACTGGGGCAGATGCGGATTCATTCCCACCATTTTCACAGACTGCCTCTTCCTGCGCTGGCATTTCATTTACCGCCGCATTTACTTCCTCATTCTGGTCTTCTGCCTGAGGATCCACCACATTATTATCCATATTATCCATTCGTACACGCCCTCCGTTAATTGCGCGACCTTTCATCGTGCTCATAACGGCGCCCGACTTTCCGCATATTCTGTTTCACGATTCTTTTCTTTTTCTCTTACCATTCGGGACTTACACACTTAATCTAAAATTTAGCCACATTTTTGACTAAAGTTAAAGATTTCAATTATAATTTTACCATGTTTATTATAAAGGGTCAAGAAGCCTGAACAGAAAAAACCTGTTTTTTTTGAGAAATTTTCCAAATATTTCAGTCATTTTGATTATATATTTCGCCAAAACAAAACAAAATCCGATTTTCGTCGTTCAGACCGTGCTTTTCTATATTCTTTTCCCTTCAAAATTTACATGCACACGCCACTCTTTAATTTCACACGGAAATCCACTTCTCTTTTCGTGCGTATTTTTAAATCCACCATCCATTTAATAATCCATTAATAATCCATACGTGTTCCTCGTCCGATTATAGGCATATTATAATCTTTAGTATTTTCACACAAAAATAGACAAAAAAAGAGAAATTCCCCCCTCTTGTCGTGCATAAATTCTGAGATATAATTCGTTTTGACAAAATTATTTAATAATCACACACTTAATAAATGGACACAAATCATGTTTGACTCTTTACGTGATGGTTTAAACTCCGTATTACGCTCCCTCAGCGGACGCGGAAAACTCACAGAAGCGAATATGCGAGAAGGCCTGCGGATGGTGCAAAATGCGCTGCTGGAAGCGGATGTCAGTTATGATGCCGCAAAAGCCTTCATGGAACGGATTTCTGAACAGGCGCTGGGAGAGGCGGTCATGAAACGCCTGAACCCCACGCAGCAGCTGGTGCAAATTGTGCATCAGGAACTCGTAAATCTCATGGGGCCCGTGGATCACTCTTTACACCTGAAAGGCTCCGGCATTACCACACTCATGATGTGCGGACTGCAGGGTTCTGGAAAAACGACTTCCACTGGAAAATTGGGACGTTTAATTAAAGTACGTGGACGAAAACCCATGCTTGTCGCGGCAGACCTTCAGCGTCCCGCGGCGATCACCCAATTACAGGTTCTCGGCCAGCAGCTGGGAATTCCCGTATACGCAGATTTCCAGGAAAAAGATCCGGTAAAAGTATGCGCCGCAGCGACAGAAGAAGCCAAAAAACAGGGCTGTGACATTTTAATTCTTGACACGGCCGGGCGTTTACACGTGGATGACGAATTAATGAAAGAATTAATTCGTATCGATAATCGCTGCCATCCAGACCAAGTATATTTAGTCGTGGACGCCATGACAGGGCAAGACGCGGTAAACAGTGCAAAAGCCTTTAATGAAGCACTGGAACTGGACGGCGTGATCATGACGAAACTAGACGGTGATGCCCGGGGCGGAGCCGCCATTTCTCTGAAATACGTTACTGGAGTTCCCATTAAATTTATGGGCACCGGTGAACAGCTGGATTCCCTGGAAGAATTTCACCCTGAACGGATGGCTGGGCGCATCCTCGGAATGGGAGATATGATGACCCTTATCGAAAAAGCCCAGCAAGAATTCGATCAGGATGAAATGGAACGCCAGGAAGCTCGGCTTAAACGAGGAGAATTTACCCTGGACGATTTTCAGAGCATGATGGCACAAACAAAACGTCTGGGATCCATCGGCAAAATTCTCAGTTTCTTACCTGGAATGGATGCACTTAAAAGTGCCCTGGGAAACACAGATGCCGACAAAGAAATGAACCGAATCGGCGGAATTATTAATTCCATGACACCGGAAGAACGACGAAATCCAAAAATAATTGACCTGTCTCGGCGGCGGCGTATCGCGGAAGGGTCCGGAGTACAGCCGAACCAGGTGAATGATCTGATTAAGCAGTTTCAGGGCATGGCGGACATGATGAAGCAGATGTCGAGCATGGGCGCAGCTGGCCGTGTGGGTGCCATGCAAGACATGATGCGAAAAATGCAGGCGAATCCGATGAATCCGAATATCGGACGCGCTAAAGGAAATACCGGAAAACGTTTAACTGCAGCAGAAAAAGCCGCTCAGCGAAAAAAGCGGGAAAAACTTAAGAAAAAGAAAAAGTAATTTATTAGAATCTGATAAGCGCACTCACATGTTACGCCTCTAACTTTTTATATTTCATGTTTTAATAAAATACAGTACAGAAACGTACTGTATTTTTACTCGGAAATGATTTTACGTGATTTCAAATAATTACATTTTCATATATTATTTTCATGTCATATCTGTGGAAAACCCAGTGCTCTGCATGCCACCACTTATCTGATATTATACCTGACGCACAATAAAATTTCATTTCCTCGGTATTCTAGTTTCACTGAAAATGCAGATTTCAGAACCACACAAAACAGAAATTTAACATAAAACCAGTATACGAAAAAAGTTTGTCTCTTTAAAACTTTTAAAATTATTCTGAAAAATGTCGGCGATAAATCGCCACCCCTAATTCTCAAAAAAATAAAAGGATGTATAATAAAAGAGAATATACTGAATATGATACATAAATTGTATCATTACCCGTACATCTTGTGGAAGAAAAACCGCATTTTGGTCGCTGTCAGGTCGTTCGCCCTGGCAGATAGTTCATGAAAGTTAAATTGAAGGAGAATCTTGTGGCAGTACGAATTCGTATGAAGAAGTTAGGGCGTCTTCACCGTCCATTTTATCGCATCTGCGCGATGGACTCAAAAGCCCCACGTGGTGGCCGTGTTTTACAGGAACTGGGTACTTATGATCCGATGATACCTTATACGGATGCACGCGTTACCTTAAATGTAGTGGATGTGGAAGAATGGATTAAAAAAGGAGCCCTGCCCACTCCGAAAGTGGCTGTTCTTATCAAAAAATATGGCCTAAATGGTACGCATCTTGCGCAGCAGCAGGCCGCACAGGCAAAACTGGCGGAAGAAAGAAAACCACGTCCAAATATTTGTCGCGTTTATGTCGCGCCGACTCCCGTGGAGGAAAGTGTTACCGAAACAGCAGAGGTAACTGAAACTGTCATTACTGGAGCTCCTGTCGAAACCGCTGCGGCGGAAACCCCGTCTGTGGATTCAGAATAATTACCAAAAATCATACGAAATTAACTCTCAGCATTCATTCAGTTTTATACACTAAAATTTAATAGTACAAATAATTTATGGTATAAACAGAATTAAATTATATTTATTTTCTGAATATAATTACGATAAATTTTATAGTATTTTTATTATTTTCCATAAAAATAGAAAATAATGTCCATAATAAAACGGATGCTGAGTGAAATGTTTTCGTAATATTTAATTATTAAGGTCATTTTTTAAGTATTTTTTCATGCGTTTTGATGTATTAACTCTTTTTCCCGACATGTTTTATGGGTTTTTAAGGGAAAGTTTATTTCATCAGGCGATACAGAAAGGTTTTATAAGCGTCAGTCTTCATAATTTCCGAGACTGGACCCATGACCGCCATCATTCTGTGGATGACCGTCCTTATGGCGGTGGACCAGGAATGGTAATAAAACCAGAACCAGTCGTTCACTGTGTGGAAGATGTTCTGTCAGGAAAATTTCATGAAAATGTTTTGAATTTTTCTGCTGAATCGTCGGATGAAACTTAAAAAAATACTGAAAAAAATAAAAATGACATAAAAAAAGCAGAATCATGGAAAACTCCAGGGCATTTAATTATGCTCACTCCGCAGGGACGCCCACTAAAACAGAATATCGTGGAAGAACTCGCCGGCTATGAACGACTGGTTTTTTTATGTGGTCGGTACGAAGGTTTTGACGAACGAATTTCACAGATCCTTCAGCCAGATGAAATCTCTCTCGGAGATTACGTTCTAAATGGTGGAGAAATCGCGGCCATGGCCATTATGGAAGCAGTGATTCGCCTTCTTCCAGGCGTTTTAGGACATGAAACCAGCTGTGTAACCGACTCCTTTTCCTGTGGAGAACGTTTTTTGGAAGGTCCCCAGTATACACGTCCGCGTGAATTTAGGGGTATGGAAGTACCTGAAATTTTATTAAACGGAAATCATGCGGAAATCGAAAAATGGCGCGACTTGGAAGCCCGAAAACGGACTCAGATGCGCCGACCGGACCTGATTACTTCTGATTTTGTGTTAAACCCTTATGAAAAAATTAAGAAAAAAAGAAAAATAAAAGAAAACGAATAATTAATACGTTTATCATATAAAATTTTGAAAGGATGATTGGAAATGAGCCAACAAATTATGAATCTGGTCGAGAAGGCCTGTATGAAGAAAGAGAAACCCTCTTTCGAAATCGGGGATACCGTAAATGTGCACTGCAGAATTATTGAAGGTGATAAAGAGAGAATCCAGGTTTTTACTGGCGTGGTAATCGCGATGAGTGGTTCCGGCTCCCGTGAAATGTTTACCGTACGAAGAATTGTTCAGGGTGAGGGTGTGGAACGAAAATTCCCTCTGCATTCACCAAAAGTAGCGAAAGTTGAAGTGGTGCGTTCTGCAAAAGTTCGCCGTGCGAAACTCTTTTTCCTGCGTGACCGTGTCGGAAAAGCGACTCGTCTGGAAGAACGCCGCGTAACTGTCAAAAAGACGGCAGATGCTGCGGAAGTTAAAGCACCCAAAAAATTACGTGGCCGTGCAAAAAGTAAAGCCGCAAAAGCTGAAAAAGAAACAAAAGAAGCATAATCTTTTCTTTTCTCCAGTATTTTTGTTTACCTAAAATGCGTAGTTTTATGTCTGTGTAAAACTAAAATTTAAAATAACATCAGGCATCTGATAAAACGGCAAAAATTCTTTGCCGTTTTTTTTATTTCTCGGATAAATACCCGTAAACTCTATAAAATCCTAAACTTCTTGTAAATCCATAAAATCATTAAAATTTATTTAATTTACGCAGTCAAAATGTCGATAAAGATTAAAGAAGTATTATTTTTCTTTCTATTTAATTAATATTAGGGGAAGCGTCATGACTGCCTGCCTTTTCTTCCGATTTTTTCATGTAAAATTCATCCTCATTTTAATTCTGTATGGCAGTATACCATTATGGGCAGTCGGCGAGGATATACGTCCGCGATTAAATTCCTCGCAGGCCACTCCTGGATTATCTTCTGAGCGATTTTCATTATTAGTTCAAGACGTGACGGTGAAAAAATCGCCGGTAAATCTCACACAAAAAGGTTCATCTCCGCAAAATAGGGAATCGGCAGAGGGAAAAATTGTATTAGTGCAGCATTCGGAATCCATCTCTGCCTCCAGACAAAATATATCTTCTGAGGTTTCTGACGCACAGTCTCTGGAAAGCACATTTCCTACTTTAGACACACATGACATTTCCCCAGAAACAGTTTTAGGATCTGAAGAAAAGTTATTATCTGAGAAAAAAAGTAAAAAGGAAGAAAGTGAAGGAATTTGGGATTTACCACTTTCTCCTCCTCAGAATAATTTAGAAAATTTCGAAAAGGAAGTTTCTGAAGAGGAAGCACAAAACACTGAAGAGGCGGGAAATTTCATATCGAAACAAAAGCCGGCAGAAACGGAAAACCGTAATTCATCCGGATCCACACAAAATTCAGAAGAGGCATCTTTTTCGACGATTCCTGTGGAAACCGCAGGTTTTAATGGTGTTATTCCCGGGAAAACCTCTCTTCAAGAAGCAGAAAAGATTTTGGGGAAAGCCATCCGGCATATTAAAAATGGTGCCGGGGAGGGAATGGATGCCTATGAATTTCAGGTGGAAGGTTTCCAGCATATCGTGGTGCATACGTTCGACGAAACTATTTATGCGATCATCACAGATCTTTTAGAATCGGTACCTGCACGCCAGCTGGCCACGGAACTTAACCTGGACATGATTCAGTCTGTTTTCCTTTCTGATGATAACGGACAAATCATGGGAGAAATTTTTCCAGAAATCGGAGTTTCTTTTGCTTATAATCCGAAAGGAAAATTGTATAATGTTTCTGAAATTTTGGAAAATAATTTGGACACCGCACAGCTGAAAACAGAAGTCACACAAATTTTGTTTCAGCCGGTGGCCCCCGAACCATTTTTATTCCGCGCCGAGTCTTGGCGTGCGGATAATCCACAGCGAAGTTTAGCGGATGTCGAAGAAGCACTAAAAATTCAGCCAGATCACACGGAAGCACTTACGATTAAAAAAGAACTTTTAGCAGAAATAGCGCAGCATAAAATTATAACAGAAGAAATACATACAGCACAAGTCAAAACGCCGACAGCAGAAATAACCACGGAAACCTCCCCCGGAAGTTTATCCGACGAAACACAGCTTCCGATTTTAACCGATGAAACACCCGAAGAGCGAGCTGCCGAAACATCTCTTGCCCAGACGGAAGTGGAGCTTCTTCCTGATCTTCCGGAAAATCTCCCGATAATCGACGAAAACAGAACCCATAAAACAAAAAATGCCATGATTTCACCTCCAGCCTCTGCTGATTCTGAGATTTTGGATCTGGCTTCTTCTATTTCTGAGCCGCAGCAAGAAGAGTTCCTTCCTGCTCTGGAAAACTCACCAGAAATATCCGGAACGTCAGAGAGTTTTAAAGAAGCTCGGATTTCCTCCGAAACCAGCGCCTCTCACCTGCTGCCAAACAAAAAGTTTTTAGAAATAGAAACACTGGCACGAAAAGGTCTGCATGAACAGGCACTACAAGAAAATCGAAAACTTCGTCAGCTTTTTTCTAAAAATCCATCTGTGGAAGCATGTTCACTTACTCTGGAAGCGGATATTTTAATGATCATGCCGTCCCCGAATTATCAGAACGCGATGAACTGTTACACGAAAGCGATTCGTCAGGGAACTGCGCTGCTTCACTCTCCAGAGTCTGAAGGCCAAATTACCTCTGCAGAAAAACGGATGCTGGGAAAAATGTTAATTGACGCTTATCAGGGAATCGCTGCAAGTATCGCTCAGGGGAAATGGGGGAATAAGGAGCATGCACTAAAGCTGTGGACAGAAAAAGCTCGTCAGCATTCTGCAGATTTTATTAAAAATGAGTATGCATCCGACATTTCTGAAGCCGCGAAACTGGCATACCGAGTCGCGGTGCGAAACGTGGCCATTTATACTCGGGCAGGTTCCAGCACAAACCTCCATGAATATGTATCCGACATGCTGGAAAGCACGCAAAAACTTTTGGCACTAAATCCTGATAAAGAAACTCAGCATTTAATATGTTTTGAAACTGCATTAACTCTTGATGAAGTGGCAAGAATATACATCCTCACAAAAGAATATCAGGACAGCGCACGGTTCTTAAAACAGGCCATCACTTTTATGGAAAGTGTCTCCTCCTCCGAACAGACTCTCACGAACGATCGTTTTCTGCTGGGAAATTTATATTATCGCATGGGATTCATTTACTCATTACAGGCAGAGCATTTAGCGGAACGACGATTACCCGATCAGACACGCTCCAGGGAAATCGCTTATCATAAAAGTGCAGTTTATTATTATGAAAAATCCATTCCTCACTTAATGTTCACCATCCAGCAGAAAAAATTTGAAGACATCCTCGCTCTGGGAGAAATGACCGCCAGTATGAGTATTTCTTACTGGGAAACCGGAAATTACACGCGCAGTGAAGACCTCTTAAAAGCAGGGATTCTCTGCCTGGAACGACATATCTCGAATCATCCTGACGACAAAAATAGACTGGTCGTGCATTATGAAAATTTGTGTCAGATGCTAACATATCTCAAAAAACCACAAGAAGCAGAAAAGTATACTCAAAAACTTCAGTCATTAATGCAGCCGTCATAATATACCGGTTCCACTTTAAATTTCCTTTTTGCGCGGTTCTAAAAATAAGCATTTTCGGCGAAACAAAATGCCAAGAGAAGCGGATTTTTATAGTATATCGGGTATAAAATGAATGACCGCCGAGAACATGTGATGAAAAACGGCGGAGAATACCTGAGTTTTTGTGTATCTGTAACTCCCGGTTTCACGTTAAATTTTCATTTACCGCAGCCACCGAATACATTTTCAGCTCCACACGCTGCCGGCAAAGAAACACAAAAATCTGTCTGCCGAATGGAAGAATAAAAATTTATACCGGTTCCACTTTAAATTTTCTTTTTGCGCGGCTCTAAAAATAAGTATTTTCGGCGAAACAAAATGCCGAGAGAAGAGGAATTTTATAGTGTATCGGAGATGTAATACACCCGCTTCAGTATGCTTTACACTCCGTAAAGAACACTAAAACCGAATGCCGCTCAGGGCATCTTTCAAAAATATTATCAGAAACGTATTTCTTTTTCTCGATTTTTCTTCTCCCGCAGTGTAAAACTTTTTTACCAGTTCTCTTCACTTAACTGCCGCCATACGATTCCCTCCATTCCCACCGCCGTACCTGCGTCATGCGCACGAACTGTCGTTTCCACACGCGATTCTGGATGATAAAAAATCATTAATTTAGACGGTCCGATTCCCGACATTCCTGCCGGAACTTCTTTTGCCTCACGTAATTTTGCGATAATCTCTTGATCTGTCGGTGCCTCCGCGTCATTCACCCAGATGGTATTATCTTCATCCACACGAATAATAATATTATCGTCATCATTTTCGATTTCCACGACTGTCCGTGACTGCTCTGCACTTTCATTCGGATCCGCCGCAGGTAAATCCAGCGATTTTTGCATACTAAATGTGGCCGTTACCATAAAAAATATTAACAGCAAAAAAGTCACATCCACCATGGGCGTCAGGTCCATCTCCCCCTCTTCGCGCATATGCTTCTCGAACTCCACCAGCTGCGCAGCCTCCCCCTGCTCCTCCCCCACTTCATCCGCCGCTTTCATCATACTGGAAGAAACCGCTTTTCGCTTCACGTGAATCTTAACCCGACACTTCTGACATGCAAAACGCCCCTGTTCATCCAGTTTATCGGCTTCAAAATGCTGCACCTGTTTACACTTCGGGCACTGAATCGTTTTGCTCATCCTGTCCGTCCATCCTTCCTTTTCAGAAAACACCTTCCTGCCCTATTTTTGGCAGAACCATTTTATACCCGATGCACTATAAAATTCCACTTCTCCGACATTTTTGCTTCGATAAAAATGCCTGTTTAAAAACTGCACAAAACAAAAACCTAAAGTACCTCTGGGATTCACAAAAACGTGAAAAACTCTTGCATTTTCCACCGTTCTCCATTACATTCCCTACTGTCCCCGACATTTCTTACACGATATATTATTTTACTCGATACACTATAAATTTCCGCTTCTCCAGAATTTTTGTTTCGCTGAAAACACATTTTTTCAGAACCGCCTAAAAAGGAAATTTAACGTGGAAACAGTATAAATATTCATTCCGCCTGCGTTTCGCGTGATTTAAAACACAGACTTTTATGGCCGCACAAACAAAAATTTTATATGAACCGATATACCGTGCTCCAGAGAAAAATCATTTTACTTTTTATGATCGTCCACAGCCATATATAATTTTATATCCTCCACTTCCGAAATCGCAGCGCGAACATGCTCCAGATGTTTCTGCTTTAACTCCTTATCCACCTTCACCAGCACCTCAAAAATTCCATTCATCTTCGCCTCTTCCACCGCCCTGGTAATCTGCGCCGCCTGCTGCTCTGGATCCATGGAAAATGGCGCCCTTCCCTCCTGCCAGACTTTCGGATCCCCCCCCTCCTGGTGCTGCACAATAAACGTCAGTGACATCACATCACTAACCGCCGTTCCATAAGTCGCGGGCGGTAACTTCACCGGAAGCTGCGCCTGAGTAGTCGAACAGACAAGAAAATAAATCAGCATTAAAAACACCACATCTATCATCGGCGTAATGTCCATCTCCGCATCATCTTTAATCCGACTGGGCTTAAACCCACCTTCTTCTTCCAACTCAAAATTAGGTTCTGTCGACATTATAATTTTACACTCATATTAAGGATCCACTTATTTTTATCCGACCGACGTTTTTCATTACCGCCACAAAACATTTTCGTTCCCGATGCTCGGTAACTTTACCCCCCCTGCATTTTATTCCCCGCATGATTCATTTCCACTTATTCCCCGCATGATTCATTTCCACATCTCCCGTCAGCCGGACAGACAGACGCATATTTTATGCTTTCCTGTCAGCAGCAGACCGCGTGAAAATACCAGTTCTTGAACCACATGAAATGAAATAAAAAAACATACTGGTTCTCCTTTAAGTTTCCGTTTCATGCCGTTCTGAAAGCAGGCATTTTCAGCGAAACAAAAATGCCAGAAAAACAGAAATTATAGTGCATCGGACATAAAAATAAAACCAGTAAATTTCATACGCCCTTCAAAACGTTTTTTGTAAAGACAAAAGACGAAAAACAGGCGTTTCGCTGCGGAAATCATTTATTTTGACGAAAAACAGGCGTTTCGCTGTGGAAATCATTTATTTTTTCGTAACGACCTGCCGATACAGTTCAAGAAAACGTGCTGTTCCGCTGGCCATTAAATCTTCCATCTTTCGAATACGCACATTAATATTTGTGCAGGCGATAATCAGCGGAATGGCGATCGCCAGACCACAGGCCGTGGTAATCAGCGCGACAGAAATATTCCCCGCCATGGCCCCCGGATCCACCGAGGACGCCCCATCCGCAGGATTCGCCAGCTGGTCAAAAGCCCCCATCATACCGGTCACCGTTCCAAAAAGCCCAAGCATCGGAGCGGCCTTAATCACCGAATTCACCCAGCTGAGACGAAATTCCAGATCCGAAAGCACATCTCTCTGAAAACGCTCGATCATCATGCCCCGAACTTTCGCAAAACCCAATTCACGATTTTCCACCGCCAATAAAATTAACTGCGGTAAAGCACGCACATCATTTTCGCACAGCTCCGCTACTTTTTCAAAATCTCCCGCCAGCAGAGGCTGCTCGATTTCATCCAAAAATTCATCCTGTTCCTGTTCACTGCGAAAACGCACTCGTGCTGCCCGGCGCCAAGTTACGATCACGCAATAAGCGCCCCAAATCGCCACGCCCGCCAAACTAATGTAAATCAGCGTCCCTAAAATATCAGTAAGTGTCGTTAAACTCATGTCACATCCTATAAAAATATAGTTCTTAAATAAAAATTAATTCCTGTATGTCTGTCTCATCACAAAAAACTCATAACCGGCACCTTTCACACGAATGCCGAAAGTAGTGGCCCGTACGCGTTCTGCCCGACTTCCCGCATGAACCGTTTCCAGCTTCACTAAAGTCTGCTCCGTTTCCGGTGGAAGAAACTTCAAAATAAGTTTTCCTGTCGCGTTAATTCCCGCTCGGGAAAAAAGCTCTATATCCGCAGCCTGTAAACCTGCTTTCGACCACGTTAAATAAGACCGCTTCTCATCCGCACTTTTCCCTCTGCGCACAGCCGGAGAAGATGATGAAAATTTCGTTACATACACCAGCTGCTCTCCCTTTTCCGGCACCGCCATCTCGATTCCAAAAAAATCCAGCTGCTTCGCGTAAGTATTTACCGTATTTCCCTGATCAAAACTAATCTCCCATTTCCTTCCACCTCCCGTTCCCACACCCCTACCTGTACTGCCTCCACGGCCCATGGTGGTATCTCCCGTCATGGCGGAACTATCTAAAATCGCCGCCACCGACGAAACCGCATCCGTCATCGCCGCCACAGTCTGCTCAAAAGCAGGTTCCTCCACATCTGTGTCGATTCCCAGCTGATCCGCCAGCGGCTGATCCAGCTGAATCCCATCATCCATGGAATCACTGTCACTAACATCTCCAAAAAGCACAGGAATCGCAGTCGTCGTGGGAAACAGTGTAAACGTCAGCCAGAAAAATAATAGCACGGTCACAAGAATCCCCAAAAGAAATAAAAGCGCGATCAGTAAACTGGAAACTTCATCATACCGCGAAGTTTTCAGTAAATCACGACTCTGCCGGGAGTGATAATCGTCATCTGTCTTCATCCTCAATACTCCTCAAAAACCGCATCGGGACGGAGCGTCCGAAACCATTCCTTCCAGCTGTCGATCGCAATTTTCCGATCCGCCTCCGTAAACCCCGGCTTTAAACCAAAATTATCCAGACGCCGACTAAGATTTTTTAAACCATCATTCGCCGCCAGCGCAATTTGCGGGTCCGGATCTGTTAAAGCATAAATTAAAACCGGAACACAATCAAGATTATTCGATTTCCCCAGTGCACGTACCGCCGCTTGGCGCGCCTGCGGATCCTCCACCGACACAAGTTGCTTTAACTGCGCAGCATATTTCGTTACCGCCGTCTGTGAAAGCTCTGCCGGCATTTCAGATAAGGCCGCCACCGCCGCTTCATAATCCGCACTGTCAGGATTCGCCAGTGCTTCCATTAAATCATTCGTCGGACCTTCTGGAACCTTCGGTACCACTTTCCCTCCACGTAACTGAATACTGTCAAGATTTTTCGGCAGTCCACGACCACTTATCAGCAGTCCGGGTCCAAAATCTTTCACCTTTTCGATACTCCGTTTCGTGGAACGTAATAAAAATAATGCACCAAAAGCCGTATCCGAAACCAGCTCTTCTCCTTTCGGCCACGAACCATCCTCCGCCTGCCGACTCAGCAGCCACTCCACTCCCATACTGTACCAGAACGGAGATGGATCATCCCACTTCTCCGCCAGTTCCTGAAAACTCATGTAACGTTCCAGTGCATATAAATAATAATAATTATAATTCATATACTGCTTCATCTCAATGGAAAAATTATTCTGAAACCACACATTTCCATCTTTTATCGTTCTGGAAAAGTAAAGCCGAGGCAGTACAGGACGATAGGAAGATTTTTTCTTCTTATCGTCTTCCACCAGCTCAAAATCCATAAACTCATTTTCCACTTCCTCTTTCGGTGCGGCAGAATGAAACCCCAAAACATCTGCGGAAATGTATAAACTTCCCATCGCGGCAGCGGCCATACTCAGACGTACCCCCGGCTGCGCCACACGAGTATAATTCTCATCCCCAATTTTCCCCTGGTAACCGAAAGCGCCACTAGGATCCTGCGTCCTTAAAAGCCAGTCCGCCGTTTTATCGATTACTTGGTGCCGGATCGGATAACCCGCATTTTTCAGCGTCCAAAGACTCAGACACCCATACTGCGTCATGGACGTATCCGCGGTATCTTTATACCTGTCCATATACCCCCACCCACCATATGGACGCATACGAAAATAAAGCAGATTCAAAAGTTTATTGCGTAATTCCGGATTCTTCTCCGGACACACTTCCGCTAAAAATATTAAAGAAATCCCCAAACTATAATTGTCGATTCCACAGCTCAGAAGATCTTTCGGATCATAATCCTGTAATGTATCTTCGATCGACTTTACGATTTTATCAAAAAGTGGATTATCGGCTTCACCATAATATTTATAAATCGCCAGACCCGCGATCGCCGCACTTCCACAGCGGTGCTCTCGGTCAGCGAACGTATTTTTTTCCAAAAATTGAATCGATTTCTTTAATGAATCCAAAACTTGAGGACTGGAAGTGGTATACCTTCTCTCTACTTTCGGCCACGGTTTTAGCTCCTGTGCAGCACCTGCCTCTTTTTGCGCCTGGGCAAAAACAGGAGGCAAAAAAAACTGCAAAAGCAGGATTAGCTCCGCCAGAAAAAAAACAATAAATAAACTCATACGTGGAGTATTAAAACTTTTTAACACAGGAAAACACCCCCTTCATGATTTCAGAAAAATGATAACTACATTTTATGGTAATAGTTTTGCCAGCAGATGTCAAGCAATTATACACAGATTCTTACAAAAAATCTTTCAGGAATAAAAAGAACTTCCATTTTCACCTCCTTTCGTCAGTATTTCTTATATTTTGTACAGAACTAAAGTAATTTTCCTGCAAAAAACTTTATTTTTGAATATTTATTGTACATACATTTTATACCCGATTCATTATAAATTTCCGTTTCTCAGGCATTTTCTTCGCCGAAATGTCAGATTTCAGAGCCACATAAAACGGAAATTTAAAATGGAAACAGTATATTTTTCAAAAAATTTTTTTAAAATCAGTTGTGTTTACTTTTCATTTCATGTATAATGCAGATCGTACTGAGTTACTGTAAAATCCTATTTTTTAGTCACAAAAACTAGCATTTCCCCCCAAAAAAAGTAAGACCGTACTTATTAAAAACAAAAATCATAAACAAAATTATTGAGTTTTCAGAGAAAATTTAGGCAGTTTTTCATAAAGTTCACTTTTTCTGAACTTTTCCGTAAAATTTCGCTCAAATTTTGATTCGGACATTATTTTGAAAAACATTTTTGTTTAATTATTCAAGAAAGGAACATCTTATGGAGCTTATTACCTGTCTTTTAATATGGGTTACTCTGGCAGTCCTATTTATTATTCTTGAAATTTCATGTCCGACACTCATTTCCATCTGGTTTGTGCTGGGAGCCATTACCTCCATGGTGGCGGCCACGCAAGAGATTTCATTTCTTGGACAGTGTGCTATTTTTGTAGGATCATCCACCGTATTTTTGATTGCCACACGTCCTTTTGTAAAATCACTGAAAATTCAAAAAGTTCCGACGAATGCCGATGAACTTGTGGGAATGGAGGGACTCGTCCAGATTCCGGTGGATAATATAAAAGCAGAAGGACGAGTATTAATAAATGGAATCGACTGGGCAGCGAAATCGACACATGGAAACATTATTCCCGCTGGAAATATCGTCGTGGTGGACCGTCTGGAAGGCGTTACAATTTTCGTAACAAAGAAGCCTGCTCAGAATGAATAAATTTTCTGAAAATTTTTGATTTATTCTGTTTTATTTTTTAGTACACTTAAATCCAAAGCATGATAAATTTCCATTTCTCCTGTCCGCAGACAGACAGGCCGGTATTTTTCTTCGCTGCCAGAGCAGCTTTCTGGGCTAAAAATGCCTGTTTTGGGAGCCGCACAAAACAGAAATTTGCAGGAGAACCCGTAAAGTGAGGCAAAATTCTTTGCCCCACCAGCACTTTTGTCACAGGTTTCGTAACACAAAAAATTAAGAAAGTGTGGGCAGAGTGTATAAATTTAGAGCATAAATCACGATTTTATGGTCTTTTTCTCAAAAATGGTGAGGGGATTTCCCGTGCTTTTAGAGAGTCCTCTGATGTTCTGAAACAAGAAACGATTATTTGAAAGATCTGTTAAAAAAATCAGGTCGGGGGTCTTGAAATTTCTGGTAAATTTGCTAAAATAATGTTTCTATAAAGTTTTATTAAAGTGCCGAGGGTTTCTGTCGGCGAGGAATGGAGGTGAATGATGAAAGTTCGCGCCAGTGTAAAGCGTATTTGTGAAAATTGTAAAGTGATTCGTCGCCGAGGAGTCGTTCGGGTAATTTGTTCGACGAATCCGCGTCACAAACAGCGCCAGGGTTAATTTTTGTTGATAATTTTAATTAGTAGTTGAGGAGGGCTTCATGCCACGTTTGTTAGGTGTTGATATTCCAAACGATCGCCCTGCTGCGTATTCGTTAACGTATCTTTACGGCGTCGGTTTGAAGACTGCGTTGGAATTATGTCGTACAGTCGGAATAGATCCCACGATTAAAGCGCGGGAAATGACTGAAGAACAGGTCGCGAAACTTGCGGCTCTTTTAGATAATGATTATGCGGTCGAAGGTCATCTTCGTCGGCAAGTTGCGCAGAGTATCGCGCGTCTGAAGGAAATCGCCTGTTATCGCGGTGTACGTCATCGTCGTGGTCTTCCAGTTCGTGGTCAGCGTACGAAAACGAATGCTCGTACGCGTAAAGGTACGAAAAAGACAGTTGCAGGCAAAAAAGGCGTTAAGGATCTGCGGTAACAGGTCGAATGTCTTTTGGCGATTCGTGTTGAGATCGGAGCATCGGGCGGTCCGGTGTTCTCCGGTGTAGCGTTCAAATGAAGAGATAAATTATCAGATTCTCGGGTTAAAAGCAGAAATTTCCGGATTATTCAAAATTAGGTTTATTAAGAAATTAGGTCTGTTTTGGCAGAAACGATTTTGATTTAGCGGAAGCAGATAAAGCGGAAGCAGATAAAATAGAAGAAATACTGAGAACTTATGTTCCGAACATGCTGCATACAGAAATGATGCATACAGAGCGCAGTGCGGTACATAAGGTATCATGTGGTGGTGCATCAGTATAAAATGCCCAGATAAAATCATTAAATCTGCCGGAAATTTGTGTGGTATAAACTGGAATTTATTTGAAGTAGCCAGCTGTGAAATCCTGGTATGAATGGATTTTTGCAGGATGATTTTTTGTGGAAAATGCAAAAAAGATTTTGGCACGGGTAAGTTTCCAGGCCCCGAGGTATGATGAAAAGAAGTTTTAGGAGTATTTATAAGTGGCGAAGACACAACAAAAAACAAAACGTAAGGTACGTCGTAATGTAACGTCAGGTATCGTACATATTAAGGCGACATTTAATAACACGACGGTTACGGTTACCGACGCAAAAGGTGATGTTTTAGCGTGGGCGACTGCAGGTACGAGTGGTTTTAAGGGAAGCCGAAAGAGTACGCCATTTGCGGGTCAGTCGGCGGCGCAGGCGGTGGCCGAGAAGGCTGTGAAATTCGGACTAAAGGATGTGGAAGTTCGAGTAAAGGGGCCTGGTGGTGGCCGTGAGAGCGCGATCACTGCTCTGGAAGCAGCGGGCCTGAATGTAAAATCGATTGAAGATGTGACACCATTACCTCATAATGGATGTCGCCCGAAAAAACGTCGCCGTGTATAAAAGACATCCCGATTTTTGGATGCCTCGGTTTTACACCTGTCATATCTCTGTTTTCGCTTCTATCTCCTTTTTTCGGTCACGAAAATAGGTGTTTTCGCTAATCGTATTTTTCTGCATTCAATTACCTTTTCATACGGTTCTGAAAGCGGGAATTTCTGTAAGGCAAAATGCCGGGAAGGTGGACAGTGAAGTGCGTCCGGTATAAAGGCCTTATGAATGGTTTACCGAGCGTCGGATATATGACTGATCTCCTCTTTACAAATATTGTGATGATATAACTGTTTCTCTATGTAAATTTTCGTTTTTTGCTTCACTAAAAGCGAGTTTTTTAGTGAAGCCTGTTGGCGGCAGAGAAGCAAAAATGCCGAGGAAGCGGAAATTTATCATATATCGGATATAAATATTTGAATACCATAAATAACGCACGCACACTGCGAAAAATCAAAAGTCGTGCGTTTTATTTTTATACTTAATATACAAAAAAATTTTATTTTTCCTGCGTCTGATGATAATTTACCCGTTTTTGTGTTCATACGAATCGAAAATAAGAAGGTGAAAGGAATCATTATATATCCGGGAAAGGAAGATTTTTAGTATATTTTGCACACAGATTCCTTTAGGATAATTTTACTCTGTTATTTTTTATAAAGAGATCCAGAACTTACGCCGGCGATTCGCAGCGGTGGTTTTTGTCTGTATTTTGTTTATAAATTAGAGAAAGGTAAAATTATTCGATTTTTCCAGGAGGTTAAACATGTTGAAGCGGATGCGTTGGCGCGGTCTCGAGCTGCCGAGTCTTGTAACGTGGGATAATGAAACGGTTACCGAGAGGTATGCAAAATTTTATGCAGAGCCTTTCGAACGTGGTTTCGGCACGACGGTCGGAAATAGTTTAAGACGGGTATTACTTTCGAGTCTGGAAGGGAGTGCTGTCACTCAAATTAAAATTCAGGGAGTGTCCCATGAGTTTTCGACTCTTCCTGGCGTACTGGAAGATGTCACAGATATCGTTTTAAACGTAAAATCACTAGTGGTGCGCTCTGAATCGGAAGCCCCTCGGATTATCCGAATCGAAAAAAATACGGCGGGTCCAATTTATGGTTCGGATATTATCACGGATCATATGGTGGAAATTATTAATAAAAATCATCTTATCGCGACTCTGACGGCAGACGTCCCGTTCCAGATGGAATTAGTGGTGGAAAAGGGACGTGGATATGTGCCTGCCACGGAACGGAAGAATACGGTTCAGGACGCGATTCCTCTGGATGCGACATTTAGTCCGATCGTCCGAGTGCGTTATGAAGTGGTGGAAACGCGTGTCGGCCAAAAAACGAATTATGATAAATTAATTTTGGAAATATGGACAGATGGTTCATTAAATCCACAAATTGCGCTGGTGGAAGCGGCGAAGATTTTGCGAAAACACCTGAACCCATTCATTCAGTATAGTGAACTGGGAGAACAGATTCATACAGAAGGAAAAGTGGCGGGCTGTGAAATAGACCCGGAGCTGGAGAGGAAATTAAAATTACCGATTTCCGAGCTTCGTCTGGGAGTTCGCGCGAGTAACTGTCTGGAAGCTGAGCACATCTCGACAGTGGGTGAACTGATTTCCAAAACAGAAGATGAACTGCTGGAAATGCGTAATTTTGGGGAAACATCACTGAATGAAATCCGCGCGAAACTAACAGAGTACGGATTACAGCTGGGAATGCGTTTACCCATTCGGTAAATTAAATTTTGCTCCTGCGCGCAGCCAGCAGGTATTATGAACGAATTATTTCCGGTTTTATTTTAGATTTTATGTCACCGTGGAATCCGGCATTTCATGCTTTCATAAAATGCTGAAAAGGAGAAATTTTACCGTTTATCCGTAACAGGCTCTCCTTTAAATTTCCATTTTATGAGGTTCTGCCGGCAGACGTTTTTAGTGAAATATACTCTGATTCCACTTTAAATTTCCGTTTTTTGCGGCCCTTAATGCCGTCATTTTCAGCAAGAAAAAATGCTGGGAAAACGAAAATCCATAGTGCATCAGGTATAAAATATTCCGGATGTGTGAAGTGTCATTTTTTCACGATCACATGATTTTACGTATTTTATTTTTTCACAGAAAAAAATCCAGACATTACATGGAATGTAAGATTTCATAAAAGTCCGAATAAAAATATTTCATTTTGGGATCTCAAAAGTTACAGTAACATTTCTTTTGAAATCCCTTTTCGCATCGGGGCACGAACTGCTTCCTGAGTTCTGTTTTATAAAAATATACAGAACCTGAAAGGATTTTGTCCATTATGGTTTCACTGTAAATTTAAGCGTTACACTATCACCGAAGCGGGCATTTTATGCATCGCAGGAAAAGTAAAATTTACGGTGTATGGACATTAAAAAGACTCCGAAGTGGGGCGTGGCACCTTAAAAAATTTATCGGTTTAAGTGACCGATTAACCCCAAAGAAAGGAAAATGTTATGAGACACCGATTCGCAGGCCGAAAATTTGGTCGTAACCCAAAACATCAGCGCGCATTAATGCGGATGCTGGCGGTTTCGTTAATTCTGACGGAACGTGATGATGAAGATGAGGATTTCGAAGTATCCAAAAATAAATATGAGGGTGCTCCGAAAGTGAAAGGCCGTATGATTACCACACTTCAGAAGGCGAAAGAAGTTCGTCCTTTTGTGGAAAAGTGCATAACCATCGCGAAGCGCTCTCTGCCCGCAAAAGAAGCGGCGGATGCGTTACTCCCCTCTGCAGAACGCCGTTCACCGGAATGGGATAAATGGCGCAAAAGTGAAGAATGGGCTAAATGGAATCAGGCGATGACCCCTGTTTTGGCCGCACGCCGTCATATTTTAAAATTATTGCGGGATAAAAAAGCGGCACGCTTACTGTTCGACGTAATCGCACCGCGTTATGTGGATCGGCCCGGTGGATATACTCGTATTTTGCGTCTGGCAAAACCCCGTCTGGGTGACGCGGGCACACGAGCTTTAATTGAATTCGTCGGGAAAAATGATCGTCCGAATAAAAAAGCTCTGAAACCCAGTTTCGTAAATGAAGAAAAATAATCATCTTTTGGCTTCACTAAAAACCTCTTGCTGAATGCAAGAGGTTTTTTTGTCCCCCCAAAATTATCGGTATCCTGAAATCTCGTGCACCACGGAATCTGATCTTCTTTCTGTTACGGGCGCGTAAAATTTTTGACCGCGTAAATTCTCTGAAAATGTAACGTTTTCTCGCCTAAAAAAACGCCGGGGTTTTTCTTTCTGGATTCTTTCTGTTACGGGCGCGTAAAATTTTTGACTGCGTAAATTCTCCGAAAATATAAAGTTTTCTCGCTCAAAAAAACACCTGGATTTTTCTTTTCTGGATTCTTTCTTGATACGGACGCACAAAATTTTTAACCGCGTAAATTCTCCAAAAACGTAAAATTTTCTCGCTCAAAAAAAACGCCAGGTTTTTTCTTTCTGGATTCTTTCTGTTACGGGCGCCTAAAATTTTGACCGCGTAAATTCTCCGAAAATATAAAGTTTTCTCGCAAAAAAACGCCGGGGTTTTTCTTTTCTGGATTCTTTCTGTTACGGGCGCGTAAAATTTTTGACCGCGTAAATTCTCCGAAAATGTAACGTTTTCTCGCCAAAAAACGTCTGGATTTTTCTTTCTGGATTCTTTCTGTTACGGACACGCAAAATTTTTGACCACGGAAATTCTCCGAAAATGTAATGTTTTCTCGCCTAAAAAAAACGCCGGGGGTTTTCTTTCTGGATTCTTTCTGGATACGGATGCGTAAAATTTTTGGCTGCGTAAATTCTCCGAAAACGTAAAATTTTCTCGCTCAAAAAAACACCGGGGTTTTTCTTTTCTGGATTCTTTTTTATACGGACGCACAAAATTTTTGACCACGTAAATTTTCCGAAAACGTAAAATTTTTTCGCCTAAAAAACGCCGGGGTTTTTCTTTTCTGGATTCTTTCTGTTACGGACGCACAAAATTTTTGACCACGTAAATTTTCCGAAAATATAAAGTTTTTTCGCCCAAAAAAACGTCTGGATTTTTCTTTCTGGATTCTTTCTGTTACGGGCGCGTAAAATTTTTGACCGCGTAAATTCTCTGAAAATATAAAGTTTTCTCGCTCAAAAAAACGCCGGGGTTTTTCTTTTCTGGATTCTTTCTTGATACGGGCACACAAAATTTTTGACCACGTAAATTTTCCGAAAACGTAAAATTTTTTCGCCTAAAAAACGCCGGGGTTTTTCTTTTCTGGATTCTTTCTGTTACGGACGCACAAAATTTTTGACCACGTAAATTCTCTGAAAATATAAAGTTTTCTCGCTCAAAAAAAAGCCGGGGTTTTTCTTTCTGGATTCTTTCTTGATACGGGCACACAAAATTTTGACCGCGTAAATTCTCCAAAAACGTAAAATTTTCTCGCTCAAAAAAAACGCCGGGATTTTTCTTTCTGGATTCTTTCTGTTACGGACACACAAAATTTTTGACTGCGTAAATTCTCCAAAAACGTAAAATTTTTTCGCCTAAAAAAACGCCGGGGGTTTTCTTTTCTGGATTCTTTCTGTTACGGGCGCGCAAAATTTTTGACCGCGGAAATTCTCCGAAAATGTAATGTTTTCTCGCTCAAAAAAACACCAGGATTTTTCTTTCTGGATTCTTTCTTGATACGGGCGCGTAAAATTTTTGACCGCGGAAATTCTCCGAAAACGTAACGTTTTCTCGCCCAAAAAAGAAGCCCTGATTTTTTGTTTCCGTCTCTTTTTATTATGGATTTAGAAAACTTTACTGAAAAAATATCTCAAAAATGAAGAATCTCCCCCAGAAAAATCTTTCTTTTTTACTGACTTTCCTTTAAATTTCTGTGTTATGCGCCTCTAAAAGAGATATTTTTAGCGAAAAGCAGAATGCCTAGGAAGCAGGGTTTTATAGTACATCAGGTACAAAACTGGGTTCAAAAATTTTTATTAAAAATTATTTTATCAGTTTTATAGAAAACTTCGGGCAGCGGATTACACATGATTCTCAGAGCATCCAACTTCCCTTTATATCACAGTTCATGCAGTTCAGAGAACGGTATTTTCGGCCAAAATAATAAAGAAAAATAAAATTTTCGTGCCTCCATATTATACCGATGCACCTTTAAATTTCCACTTTTGTGGCATTTTTGCTTCTCTGAAGATGCCTCTTCCTGAGCCGCACAAAACGGAAATTTAAAGTGGAAACAGTATATCCAGAAGATCCAAATTAAAATCCTAAAAATATACTATCAAAATTCCATCTGAAAAAAACCGATTTCCGAAGTATGTCTGCTGCCGGCATCATACAAAAAAATCAGTTTTTATCCCGATTTTATATTAAAATTTTTTGAGTGCCCACGGAAGCAGACATTTCATACATACAAAATACAAAAACGAAAATTTCATATTCCTGATACACTAAATTTTTAGCCTTCCCTGTCCCCGCAGGCAGCAGAGATATTTTTACTTCACTAAAAATGCCGGAGAAGCAGCGATTTATAGTGCATCCGGTATAAACATCTGAAAAAATCAAAAATAGAGTGTTCCTTCCAAAAAATGTTTATTTTTACTCAAGAAAAACCGTATTTATCTGTTCGTGGGCTCTCCTTCCGTGTGCTGATCAATTCTTTTCGAAACCAGCGTCTGCATCCTCTGATCTTCGATCTGAGGTAAAACTTTCTGGTAAATTTCCACAGCATGACCACAAAAAACATCCTGTAATTTTCGCGAAAAATCTTTCTCTTTTCCAACATTCCACCAATTATCGGCGATCGTCAGTTCCTGATCCATATTCCCCCGCGGATTTTGACGGATTTCCAATTCACGTGCCGCTAAAGATTTTATCGTTTTATCCGTGCCCTGAGCCAGATACGGAAGCGCCTTCTGAAGGCTTTCTTCCATTTCACACAGCCAAATTCCCACCGTCATATTCGCAGTTTCATCCGACGGATTTTCCGCCAAAACAGTTCTGGCCTCCTGATATACCTGAAAACGTTCCCACATATAATTCATATCACTTTTAATATGAAAAATATGTTTTCGTATTTCCGAAGATATATTCGGATATCTGCATACATCATATACACTATCAAAAAGCTGAGACGCCAGATCAAAACGGCTCTGCGCCACATAATCTCTGCGCGTCTGCTCCGCCATACGAATAAATGTGTTTATCTTTCCCTTCTGCTTCAAAAAAGAATTTTCCAGCTGAAATTCCAGAGCGATCTGGTGAAATACTTCATATTTCGCATCAGATAAACTTATATCAAAATAATGATTTAACAGCTCCACGACACGCAAAGATTCCTTAATATCACAACTTTTCGTGGCCACGGATAATGCCGTATCCAGATACGCATAACGCTTGGCCGGATCCATGGTCGCGGCAGTCGCCTGGCTACACAATAATTCCACCAGTGCACGTTCTTTCTCAGGAGTTTTGGCATTCACCACATATTCTCGATATAACACCTGTTTAATTTTCGACACTTCCAGAGAATGAGGAACCGGTAACCGTTTCTTTCCTGTTACTGCCATATACGGATCCGTTTTCTTTTCCGTGGGAGGATACGGCGGAATTTTCGTCTGATCAGGTTTCGGTAACTCCTGAATTTTTGTATCTTGACCTTTTTTAACCACAGCGACTTTTGTCACATCCACGGTTTTATCCTCCATGAAAGGTTCCGTGCCAGTTTCTGGAGCATCCGATTTTTGCGTATTCTTTTTTCTCGCAATCATATTTCCGAAACCACTGCGCCCACCCTGCCCAGAACGTGATTTCCGCGTATTATCCGATATATTAGTCTCTCGAGAATTCTCCTTCTTTACCTCCGCTATTTCCTTTTTTTCCGATAAACGCTCATTCACTTCTTCACGCAGAACTGTATCATCTTCTTCCATCTCTGTATCCGAAATATCTGGTAATACAGGTTCCCTCGGTGACAATTTTTCAGATCCTTCCCCTTCTGTATCCGTAAGATTACTCAGCAGACGTTTCGCATGTTTCTGAACATTCGGTCTGACCATAACATCCGCTTCTCCTGGAATTTCATTATATATCGGCTCTTCCACCGTAACATTTTTTTCCTGAGAATGGAAAATTACACGCCCGCCCGGATCACGCGGTGCAGTACGCATCATATAAAAACATACACATAATCCCAGACAAAACGCTAAAATACACTGACCTAAAAATAAAAATTTTTCAGTTAATGTATTAAAATGTAATGTATTAAAAATGGGTTTACCTGATTCCTCGTCCTCTTTTTCGGGTTCCGTAACGGAAGGTGTTTCCTTTATAACTTTTTGCGGCGAACTTTCCTTTTCTGAAGAATTCACAGGACAGACCGTAACTCGTACCGGAGAAATTAACTGACTGCGAGCAGTTTCTAACTGACTTAAAATCTCACGAAATTCATCAAAATTACTGCTAACATCCACTTTACGCAGAAGCGCGAACTTCACATTTAACGCACTTTCGATTACAGAAATATCATTTTCCCCAGGAGGTATTCCTAAAAGAGTGTAATGATCCGGAACTTCTCCCGGTTTAACATCCACATGAAGCCATTCCTTATATATTTGTGAATTCAGACGCATTTTTAGTCCCAAAATTAAATTAAAAAATAAATTACCTTTTTTCTGTCAGATGACAGCTTTTTGTGTTTTCAAAAAAATAAATGATGCCTTTATTTCATACTTTCAGGTCACCTATATATTTTATTTTATATCAGACATACCATCTAAAATTTTACTTTTCCTGCACTTCTCGACACATGAAATGTACGCCTTATGCCCACCCAAAATGAAAATTTAAAATAAAGCAGGTATTTCCCTGAAATTTTTGTATAATTTTATTTTCACACTTTCTAATGTTTTATTTTATTATACTGAATTATACTGTTTCCACTTTTAAAATGCCAGTTTTGTGCCGTTATAAAAACAGAAATTTTCAGAGAAAAGTACTGGCCGACCGACAGAAAAAGCAGAAATTTATTGTGTATCGGGTATAAATACTTATAATAATTTAATATCTTCTCTCACGCTCTTCCGGCTGAGCCGCAATAATTTCTTCCTGTCTCGATAATGGCAGACGAAGCTTTAAACCTGCTGGCAAATTTTCTGTCCGCACACCCAGCGTTTCACGATTCATCTGATACAGCTCCACCCAAAGAGAGGCATTCCCCAGCTGCATTTTCGCTATATCCGCTAAATTCTCCCCTTCTCGAACGACATAACTCCCGACAGGAACTTTCTGGGGAACCGTCTTCATTCTTTTCTCATTCTCATTTTCCGCCTCACTCTGACGCGGAAGCTGATGTAATGAAATCCCCTCTCGAGTGGAACATAATGACGGATAATGTTTTTCCAAAAATCGTTTTTCTGGAATATAAAGTTCTGTCCCCACATTCAGAGTATCCGAAATAACCCATATATTATTATACTGCGCAATCGCCCGTGCGTAACTCCCTGTACCATACACTTTTTGAGAAATTTTTAAATAATTATCCCCCGCCTGAACCACGTAAACCGTATCACCCGAAATCTTCTTTTCTTTTACCGAATTTTTTATATCCAAATATTCTTCTCTTTTTCCATATACCCCCAAAATTTCCGTGCTGTTTTTTTCCGCATTTAATTCCTTTTCCGAAACACCATCTCCATATGAGCTTTTTACTTTTTCTGATTCTTCATGCGCAAAAGTAGGCAGAGCTGGTAATGTATGATCGCACGCATTTATCCCTTTAATTTCTTGTGTACTTTTTTCATCTGTAAGATTTTTTGCTGGTGCAGAAACCTCCGCCATGTCTTCTTTTACTGTAAAATCTGGTGGTGCCAAAATATCACGTGATTCGACATACGGCATTTCCGCCAAACTGTCTGCTAAAGTATACTCCCGTTCCGTTTTCATTTCCGCATTTACTCGTGGTAAAGAGTTTAAAGGAATCATTTTAACTGAACGCCTGGGTACTATAATTTCCGTATTTAACCCTTTTTCCTCTCTTTTTGTTATTCGTGCGTCCTTTTCCAGATTTTTAATCTCTTCATTTTCCAGTGATATTTCTTTATTTTCTGAACCTGTAAAATCTGTCGGTGGTAATAATAAATCAGAATCCAGAAAATTATCTTCATTTATTTTATCTATTTTTTCTGTTTCAGATATTTCCTGAACCGACACTTTCTGAGGCAGAGTTCCTTTTCCCTCTAATTCAGTACCGGTTTCTGAAATATGAGAAACTCTTTCACGACTTTCGAGGAAATTAACATCTTCCATATTTCCCGGTGTTTCGGCCTGCTCAGATGAAGAAGATGGAAGTGTAAGCACTTCCGAAAATTCTGAACTTACAGAATCAGAGTCTTCTGAACTTAAAGATGAAGGAATAAAAGAAGAAAAAGAATCATCCAGATTCGGAATCTTTAAAAGATCCTCTGATGTTTCCGAAATATTTTGCCCGGGATGAACTTCTCCCTGCACTAAATTCTCTGATGTCCCTTCTTCATTTTTATCTTCTGGCGCATCCTCATTTTTCGTTTCCATATTCTTCTGTAAAGCGACAGTCTCTGAGGTTTCCTCCACATCCAATAAAAAATGCCGCACTCCCAAAAACATTACTCCACCGAAAAGAATTACGATAATCCCAGCACACGTCCACCGCCGAAGAGAAGTTTTTCCTAAAAAATGTCCACATTTTCGCAAATATTTTCTTGGATGAAGTTCCTCTTTTTCGTCATATGGCAAAAATTCTTCCGATATTTCTTGCGTTCCTAATTCCGAACATTCTCTGCCATTTAACCTTCCCTGCTCTGATAAATTATATGCACATTCTTGGATGCGTATTTCTTCTGGAAAATTTACTTCAGTTTCATTAATTGAACGATTTTTATTCTTTTTTTGTTTTTCCTCGGCCTGTCCCGCAAAAACTTCATTTTCAGCTATTTTCTCCATTTTTAGCTGAAGTGCAATTTTTCTCTTTTCCACTCGGGCAGTATACCATAATAAAAAACATTTCCCGGCAAAATGAAATGGTTTATAGACCAAAAACGTTCCAAAACTTTTTAATTTGGAAAGAATACCCCCAAAAACACTTCTCCCCTTTTTTTTTACCGAAATTTTCTCTGCATTTTCACTACTTTCCGCACAGGGGTTTTCAGGAATAATCTGCGTATCCGAATTCTGAACACTCCCGGTAAACGTCTCTTTATCTTTCATATCATCCGTCATTTCCCGCAGTGTTTCTTCAGATCCTCTGACACTCTGTACAGCACTCTCATCACCGACTAACAGATCAGAAAATCGTCTTTTATTTTTTAATTTACCCCGATTTTTCATCATTCTTATACTCGACATCCCGTGATAATTTCACTTTTTCGGCATTTTACACAGCCTAAAATTACCGCTTCATTAATCACACACAAAAAACGAAATCCGTTCTATAAAACAGTCTTTTTCTCCCACACAGAATAACGCCCCACTTTCTTTATAAACCCGATGCACCATAAAAACTTTATTAAAAAATCCTCGAAAGTAGGCATTTCATACATCATGAAAAGCCCGAAAGGTAAAATTTATCGTACACCGAGAATTCACAACAAAAAATTTTTGCTTACCGGAAGAAATTTCATATTATACTGATTCTCCTCTAAATTTCCGTTTCATGCGGCCCTTAAAGCAGGCATTTTCAGCAAAACAAAATCCCAGAAAAGCGGAATTTTATCGTACATCGGATATAAATTATGGTTTTCTTTCCGCTATTTTTGCCACACGTAATTTTGCACTTCGGCTGCGCGGATTCCTATTTATTTCTTCCTGTGAAGGAAATATCGGCTTTTTTGTCAAGACATCATAACGGAAATCATCACGAAAAGCTTCTTTTACACGCCGATCCTCTAAAGAATGAAAACTCAGAATCGCCACACTTCCCCCAGACCGAACACATTCTGGAATACATTTCAAAACGGTTTCCAGTGACTCCATTTCACGATTCACCGCGATTCTTAATGCCTGAAAAGTCCGGGTGGCACGGTCTATCATTTCTTGACGCGAATAGGGAACGCACCGATGCACCAGGTCCGCCAGCTGTTTCGCAGTACGTACAGGCTCCGTGGCACGTCTTTCTACTATTTTTCGGGCAATTCTCCGGCTAAAACGTTCTTCACCATATTCATATATTATATCCGCCAACTGTTTTTCTGGTAATGACTGTAATAATGCCCACGCTGGTTTCCCTTCTGCCGGATTAAACCTTAAATCCAGCATACCCTCACTATGAAAACTAAAACCTCGGGAATTATCCGCCAGCTGATCACTGGAAAGCCCCAGATCCAGCATAATTCCATCTACTTTTGGAATATTCAGCTGTTTTAGCACTTCAGGAAGCTCACTAAAATTACTCTCCACCAAAACAACACACATTCCACGAAGCATTTCCTCTGCTCGGGAAATCGCCTCAGGATCACGGTCCAGCGAAATAACCACTCCTCCAGGAGCCACTTTTTTCGCCAGTTCTCGCGTATGTCCACCTCCCCCAAGAGTTCCATCCACAATTATCTGACCCGCACGAGGAGAAAGCCACTCTAATATCTCTGAAAGCATCACCGGTATATGGACAGTTTCTTCCGTCATTAGAAAATCAGACCTCTTCTTCAAAAATTCTTATTTAAATTACTGACACTATTTTAAATTTTATTAAAATCTTATCGCCGTGACGGCAGCATTTCCTGCATTTTATACCCGATACACGATAAATTTCCGCTTCCCCTGTCCGCCGACAGGCTTTTTACTGCGCCGAAAATGTCTGCTTCCAAAACCGGATAATACGAAAATTTTAAATAAAATCATTTACATAACTCTAAAATTAACATACTTTATCTATTTATTTTTGTCCAGAGAGATTCTCGTACTTCCGAATAACGCTCGTTTAAACTATTCCTGTTCCTTCTCTACTTTTATTTTCGTACGCGCATATTAAAACTTCTCTTTAATTTTATAAAATTATTCTTGATTTTTTTAAGCTCCTCCGTCATAATATACGTAAACATAACGCATTCATTTTAATTTTTTGTTTTATGCGGTTCTGAAAACCAAGCATTTTTTGTGAAGCAAAACACCAGAGAAACAGAATTTTATAACATATCGGGTATATCCCTCCTTTTCTTATCTTTTTCATTTTTCCCCATTATTTTCCACGCATGACACTTTAATAAAATAACACCCATAAAAAATGTATGATGCACTGCTCCTCTGTGTAATTCCCGCCTTCACCAATGTATTTTCCCTACTGTTTTCCGCACTATTTTTTAACGAACACTTTTTTAAAAACACTCAAAAATCCACCTACTTATTTTTCCCTCCGTGAAACGCTCTTCTCTTTTCATCCATAAAAAATTTTTGATAAGGGGGGATATTAAAAAAATAATAAATCGTGTAACATCAGTAATAAACACTCACCATTTCTTCCCGTTTTCCACCACTTATATTCCCTTTTATGCAGTATATGGTGTCTGGACATGTCAGCACACCCCATCATTCGAAAGCAAAATAAGTGAATTTATGGTGTATCGGGAAAATACTGCGCCTTTTTCCTGGAGAAAAACATGCATAATCGAAAAAACGCATTCACTCTTGTCGAACTTTTAGTCGTCATCACCATTATGGCCATGCTGATGGCTCTCACTTTACCTGCGATAAATGCGGTCCGAGAAACAGCCAGACGAATTACCTGCGCTAATAATTTAAATCAGATCGGAAAAGCTCTCTCTTCCTGTAATTCCGTTCACCAAAAATGGCCCCAGGCACAGGGAGTTTTTCCCAAAAAAGCGGCTGCATGTTCGGAATTCCGCTCTTCTTATAAAGATGCTCAAGCCAAAGAAAAAGGTGCCCCGGCTTATGCGGCTTCACTCCAATATTTTTTATTACCTTATCTTGATTCAGATCTCATTTATAATCAGTATTACGGCTGGGTTCAGGAAAAACAGGTTACCGTTCAGGAAGATGAAGCCACGAAAGCTCGTGCTCCCAATTTTTATTGCTGTCCCTCTGAAACCACTTCAGAAGAGGGACTGACACATTATGACGAAACCCGTGTTTTTGGAACTGGGAATTACTGCTCAAACGTCCAGGCCTTTAATGACTGGTATGACGGAGGTTCCTGTGCTCCCGCTCAGCCATTTCCTAAAATGCACCCACGCCCTCAGGACATTCGAGACGGTCTGACTCATACAGTCGCTTTCGCGGAACGATACGCAATTTGCCCTGAATCTCAGACTGGATATGCCGGCGGAACTGGGCGTATGGCCTGGCTGGGAACTCTGGCCACACCTCAGTATGATCCAATTTTTGCCTCAAATAAAAAAGATTATACCTATTCTTCTGAAACAAAAGACGATGATATTAAAAAGAACATTCATTTTTATTTACCCCAAGACACTCCGAATCCTACTGAATGTAATCCGCTGACCACTCAGGGATGTCATCCCGGTATCATGAATATTCTGCTTTTTGATGGGCATGTCGACAGAATTAATGTAATGCTTGAGGAAGACGTCTGGTACCGTCATATTATGCCGCGAGATGGAAGTATCACTGCTTTTGAGGAAACCTAATCACGCCAGATCCTTTTTTTATGTACCTGCTTTTACTTTACATTTCCGCTTTATGCGGCTCTGAAAGCTGGCATTTTAGCGATCAGCGAAACAAAATATCCACCTGCCTGTCTGCGGACAGGGAAAATGGAAATTTATCGTGCACCGGGAATAAAACATATGCTCCCTTTTAATAAATCCATATAAATTTTTACCCCCCTTAAATGCCAGTTTTTTTGGGGATCAAAAACTGGCATTTTTTGTGAAATTTCATATCCGCGAAAGCTAAAATTTATAGTACATCCGATATATCTGTTTCCACATTATACCTGCTTTTACTTTACATTTTCGTTTTATGCGGCTCTGAAAGCTGGCATTTTCAGCGATCAGCGAAACAAAATATCCACCTGCCTGTCTGCGGACAGGGAAAATGGAAATTTATCGGGCACCGAGGATAAAATATCCATCACCACATAAACCTGACAGAAATGTAATTCCGTATAAACATATTTTTGGGAGAAAACCATGAAATCCATCCTTTCTTTTTTACTGCTGTGTTCCCTCATTTTTTTTACTGGATGCACTAAAGAAAAAACGCACCCGAATCGTGTCAGCATGACAGGAAAAGTCATGTTTCAGAATGTACCTTTAGCCGCCGGAATGATTTCACTCGTTTCCGCCGAAAATGCACTTCAGCAGGCCTCTGCCATTTTACGTCCTGACGGTACTTTTACCATCATGGATGCGCCAAAAGGAAAAGTCCTGATTACGGTGGACACCACGACATTTTCTCCAGACTCTGGAGGAAATGCGGAAACTTACCGAAAAATCCCTGCCCGGTATGCATCCTCTGATACTTCTGGTCTGGAAATCACCATTCCAGATTCCGGCATTCAGGATTATGTGATTACTCTGGAAGAAAAATAATCCCCAATTTTCTAGTATTTTTTTATATCCGATACACTATAAAATTCCACTTTTCCGGCATTTTACTTCACTAAAAATACCTGCTTTCAGAGCCACACAAAACGGAAATTTAAACGAGAACCATTATATCATTCCATATTCCCACCATTTTTCGTGCCCGAAAACCGCGATTTCATATATTATATACCCGATACACTATAATATTCCGCTTCTCCGGCGTTTTTGCTTCACTAAAAATATCTGTTTCAGAGCCGCACAAAACGGAAATTTAAACGAGACTCAGTATAAAATAATGAATTCGTATTTCAGACATACAGTACTTTAAGCACAAAACTCACCTCACATTCTCTCTGGAAAGGATCTGCACATGCGCATTTTCATTTTTTTATTTTCACTTTTTACCATTTTCCTTTCGGCGAATTCTCCTGTTTTTGCAGATAATGCTGCACTGATGCCAAATCAGCAGGTAACGATTCAGGAAACCACATGGACTGCGGAGATTCCTGATCCGCAAAAAGCAAAAATTTCCCAAAATGCCGGAACGGTCACCTTTTCTGCTCTGAAAAACACGGATATGTGGAATCAGAGAAACGCAGCTCCCATTTTAAAAACCAAAACTCCAGAGGGAAATTTTGCCATCCAGGCATGTGTCGAAATGGACAGTACAAAAGTAGCCGCGGTAACGGGAATAACCGTTTATTCCGGAAAATCTTCTGCCGTTCCCGCCTTTACTTTTGGTCTGGATCACTGGAACGCTTCCCAAAAAGTGAAATTCCAGGGGCTTCCTCCCAGTCCAAATAATCCTGAAAAGCAAATTTCCACGCCCGGCACATTAAAAGTTTATCTCCGCCTGGAGTGTTACCGTAAAACGCTCACGAATCGCCGCACGGACATGTATATCGTGTACTATAAACCTGAGGAATGCCGTCCCTGGACGGAAGTTTCTCGTTTCTTTTCTAATGTTCCGAACGATTATGCCGCTCTGTTTCTAAAAACCAGTTCTGCGCAAAACGCGACTTTTAAGGACATTCAGCTGATTCCTCTGGCCGATAATCTGGAAATGGTCGAAAAGATCATTCCTGTCGCGTCTTTAACGGATATTCCTTCTCTGAAAGGAAAAAAATTACTTTTTGTCGCCCGATTACAGTATAAAAATGACCACCATAATACCGCCACCATGTTTCAGAATGATGAAATTAACACCGGCAGTTTTACTGGCGGCAGTGCACTGAGATACATCGATTATGCGGATAACGGAAAGGTCATTACTTTACTAGAATCTCCGGACGGTGTGATTCGAGATCCTGAAATTTCCTGGGACGGTAAAAGAATTCTCTTTTCCATGAGAAAAAATCGTGACGACGATTACCATATTTACGAAATGGAATGGGAAACACGAAAAATCACTCAATTAACTTTTGGGCGTGCGCTTTCGGATATAGACCCCGCCTATCTGCCCGATGGTAGAATCGTTTTCAGCAGTACTCGTGAACCAAAATTCTGCATGTGTAACCGTCACATTATGTGTAATCTTTACACCATGGACGCAGACGGCGCGAATATTCATCAGATCGGGCACAGTACTCTTTTTGAAGGTCATTCTAGCATTCTGCCCGACGGACGCATTCTTTATGACCGCTGGGAATATGTCGACAGAAATTTTGGTGACGCTCAGGGTTTATGGGTCACGAACCCTGACGGCACAAACCATGCTTTATATTTCGGAAATAACACCGGCGCTCCCGGTGGAATTCTCGACGCACGCCCCATTCCCGGCACGAACCTCATCTGCTGTACTTTCAGTTCCTGCCATGACCGCCCCTGGGGAGCGATCGCCGTAATTGACCGCTCAAAAAGTATCGAAGGTCCGGACGGCGTCCTGCACATCTTCCCTGAATCCTCCCGAAGTTTAATTAAAATTAAGGGCCATTATGACGCCTTTAAACGCGTCTCCCCAAAATATGAGGATCCCTTCCCCTTTTCAGATTCTGAAATACTCTGTTCCAGACAAATTATCGGTCAGGGCGAGAAAACCGCCATCTGTTATTTATCTTTTGACGGACGGCAGCAGGAGCTTTACGCAGAACCTGAAGACTCTCCTTATGGATGTTTTGATCCGATGATTATTCAGCCGCATCATCAGATTCCCCGCGTCATTCAGTCGCGAATCGATTTAACGAAAAAAACTGGCGTCTTTTATGTTTCAGATGTTTATAACGGTTCTGGTATGGACGAAATCCCTCGCGGCACCGCAAAATGGCTCCGTGTCGTCGAGTCTCCAGAAAAACGTTTTTGGACACGGGGCGCATGGAGTACCACCGGCGAACAGGCTCCGGCCATGGCCTGGGACGACTTTAATAATAAACGCATTCTGGGCACCGTTCCGATCGAAGAAGACGGCAGCGCAAGTTTTGAAGTACCTGCCGACACTTTCCTTTATTTCCAGATCCTCGACGAAGAAGGACGTATGATTCAGTCCATGCGCTCCGGCACAATCGTTCGTCCCGGCGAAACTCAGGGATGCATCGGATGCCATGATGACCGTCTGAACGCAGTCGCCCCGCGTCATACCGTGAAGGCTCTTTTACGTCAGCCGAATCAATTAAAATCCTGGTACGGCCCCTCCCGACTTTTTTCTTATACCTCTGAAATCCAGCCCATTTTTGATAAACACTGCCTGAAATGTCATGATGTGGACGGCCCCGGTGCAAAAAAAATCTGCCTGGCTGGGGACAAAAATATCGTTTTTAATAATTCTTATTTCGAATTACGAAAAAATAAAAATTTCGTGAAAGTCGTCGGCGCCGGCCCCGCGGAAGTCCAGATGCCACGCACATGGGGATCTTACGTCAGTCCTCTGGCAAAAATCGTCCTGTATGGCCACGGTGTCCCTGAACGTGATGCCAAACTAAATCTTTCCCCTGAAGAAAAAGACCGAATTATTACCTGGATCGACATAAATGCTCCTTATTATTCCGATTATTCCACTTCCATGCCCAAGAATCGTTATGGGCGTTCTCCCCTAAACAGCGGTCAGACGATACGCCTTTCCCAGCTTACGGGTATCGACTTAAATAAACAGGGAAACGCAAATCAGGTCTGGTTTGACCGTGTGGAATTAAGTCCATGCCTGAAAAAACTCAACAAAAATACTCCTGAATATAAGGAAGCTCTAGAAATTATTACTGCGGGAAAAACGGCCTTACAAAACGCGCCACGAAACGACATGCCCGGTTTCCAGTTAATCGTTCCTTCCGAACAAAATGCTCAACAAAAATATCAGGAGCGCCTAAAAGAAGAAGAATATCGTATCCAAAAAATCATTCAGGGTGAAAAAGTTTATGACCCAAAAGAATAATTGATTTCTGTTTAATCTTTACGGGAGGTTTTCTCCCGTTTTTTTTTTATTTTTTTAAAAAAATTACCCCTTTTTTCTTGGAAAAAACATTTTTTTGATTATAATAATCTTATGGTATTTTTTCATTTCGTCATTTTTTATTATCCCCTTATTTCATATAACTATTTCCACTTTAAATTTCCATTTTATACGGCTCCCCAAATCAGCATTTTTAGAAAAGCTAAAACTGGCCGGGGAAGCGGAAATTTATCGTGCAGCGAATATAAACATCCATAAAACAGGTGTTTGAGCCTTTATAAAAAAATCACCTGTTTTTTTAAGAAAATTTTGTCCCTTTTCATATTTTTTTCACTTTCGGAGTTTCACATGTCCACATCATCAAAGAATCGGCTAAACTTTCGTTATCTTTTGGGGTTTCTTATTTCCATTACATTATGCACTTTGTTCACCTCTTCCGCTCTAGGAATAGAGTACATTTCATATGTCGGAGCGGAAATTGACTCTGGTGCGCGATGGCTGCGTTCATCTGTTCCCAAAACCCTCACAACAGATAATCGTACGGTATATGGCACGAACACTGCGATACACTGGCAAATTTATGGTAGATATTCAGGTACTGAGTATGTTAATGTTAATGGTCGCCAGTATAATAAGAGCAACTATGCAGAAATCGACAAAATTAATACGGCCTCCTATGAAAGTACCGTGACAGCTACCGCTGGAATTAAATTGTTTGATACTCAAATAAAGTTTACCGAAGATTTTGATCGTGTGCGGCTGGGTGTAATGTATGACGTTTTAGGAACAGAGACGGATTCAACTCATACTCAAGTATTTAACGTTTATGAAGTTGGTAACACCAGTAACAGTAGCGGAACAATTACCCTCGTCACCGAAAATGACAGCCCAGATATTTATTTTTTCGATTTAGTAAATGTGAAAGCGAATGACGTTTTTAATATTAACGCTTATTCCTCTACTGGTCGTTCTGGTTATTCAGGCCCCATTATGATCGACGTAATTCCTGCCACGGAGACAAATAACGGACAGTGGAATATCAGTTTCACGAATAAAACCGCGACGAATTACCTCGACATTAGTAAAACAGCTCCTGCCCGCTCTTTGCGAGATACGGACGAAACCTGGACGGCGGCGGTCGTACGCCTGGACGGAACCTCCGCGGGAAATCATCCTCCATGAGTTTCGCCGGCTTAAATTCAGCACAGGCATATCGTATCGCATATACGGAAAACGGTGCAACCGAATATAAATAT